>JAIXVB010000218.1 GCA_027483245.1 Verrucomicrobiaceae bacterium
AACAAATCGGAAGGAGACAAGAAGCGCGGAAATTTGTCCGCTTCTTTGCTTACTCAGAAGGAAGCCCGCACCATGCGGCTGAGTATTCCGGCTCCACGAGGGCAGATCGTGGATCGCAACGGCATTGCTTTTGCCCAGAACCGGGTAGTGAACTACTTGGCGCTGAATTTTCCATTCCTCGACAACGCGACTCCTGAGAAAATTCTCGGCTTTGCCAAAGGTAAAATTGATCAAGCGAACAAACTGTTGGGAAAGAACTGGTCACTTCCCGATGAACGTCTGCTGACGCATTATGAGCATCGCCGCTGGCTGCCCTTGGTCTTTTCCATCGAAGAGGGGCTGAATGTGGAGATCTCGGAGGCAGATCAGGTGAAGCTGCAACCGCTGCTGGAGCAGGGGCTGCTTTTGCAACCGGCCTATTTGCGCTACTACCCGAAAGAGGATAGCGCCTGTCACATCATTGGTTACACGGGTAAAACACGTCCGCTGCCTCAGGGGCCGATTGCCGATGGGGATCAGCTTTTTGAAGAGCTGGAAGGACGTGAGGGACTCGAGGTCACGTTTGATTCGTGGCTCAAAGGCATTCCGGGCGAGATCAATTTGCTCTTTGATCCCGATGGCAAGCTGCTCTCAGATGAGGTGCTGCGCCGTCCTTCTCCAGGTCGCACGGTGGTCACGACACTGGATTACAATCTGCAAAAGTACGCCGAGAACGCTCTGAAAAAAGGGGCGCGCAATGGTGGGGCGATGGTGATCATGGATGTGCGCAATGGCGACATCTTGGCCATGGCCTCCAATCCTGGGTTCAATCTCAATGAGTTCATCCCGGGCATCCGCGCCGCACGATATGAGGAACTGAGCAATGATCCTCGCATGCCGCTCTTTGCCCGTTCTTTTCGGGGTGAATATCCACCGGCATCCACTTTCAAGATCGTCTCTGCCCTGGGGGCACTGGAGAGTGGCAAAGTGACGCCGAGCTCTTCCTTCAATTGCGGTATCTCGATGCTGATCGGCGATCGTTATTTCCACAATCACAACATGAAGTCGGATGAAGGGCCGATGAACGTGATCACGGCCATCAAACGCTCCTGCAACACGTGGTTTTATGCCGCTGCGATTGAGGCGGGCGCAGATCCTGTCACCAACATGGCCACTCGCATGGGTTTCGGCGAGCGCACCGGGATTCCTCTGAAGGCCGAGGGCAAAGGCAACGTGCCCACGAGTGCAGATCACAAAATCTACGATGGTGAGTTGGCCAACATCGCCATTGGTCAGGGGGCTGTGCTTGCCACGCCCCTGCAGGTTTGCCAGTGCATGGCAGCTTTGGGCGATGGGGTGAATATGCCTCAGCCTCGGCTGGTGAAGCAGGTTCAGACGATCAGTGAACAAGTGGTGGACTTCATGGAGCCGCGTCCCCGCAAACAAGTCAGCCTCAATCCTGAAGCGCGTGATGCGGTGGTCAAAGGCATGGTCGCTGTGGTCTCAGCGGGCGGTGGCACCGGACGCGCTGCGGGCATCAAGCAGGCGCAAATCGCGGGTAAAACCGGCACCGCACAGTGGAAGATCGCTAAAGATCAAAACTTGGCTTGGTTCACGGGCTTTCTGCCAGCGAGCCAACCCGTCCTAGCCTTTGCAGTCATCTATGAAGGTCGCCCGGGTGAGAATGTCAGTGGGGGTGGTCTGGCGGCACCCATCGTGCGCGAAGTCTTCACCAAATTCTATGAAGGGGCTCCCACCGATGATCCCCTCGTCGCAGCTTTGAAAGATGTGCCTCAAGCGCTGGCCGTGGATGAAGGTGAGATGGATGACTCGCCTGTCAAAGAGCAGGTCGCTCGCGCTCAAGCCGCACCACCACCTCCACCCGAGCAAAAAACATTGGGCGGTTTCTTCCGTCGTCTTTTCAAACGCGGTTCATAATTCAGGCACCTTTCATGACCGTTCAACTCGCCACTCTCTGCGATTCCGCCTCTGATTATCAGGGCAAGCTCTGTCTGCTGGGCGCGTTTGACACGCTCTGCTCACGCGAGTTTCCTGTGGTTCATCCCCAGTGCTCACTGGTCGTTCGCATGATCTTCGAACCTGAAGACGCGGGCCGTCATCCGTTCATCATTCGTTGTTTTGATCCCGCTGGGCAGGAATGCCTGCCGCCCTTTGATCCGGTGGTTGAAGTGGTGTTTCCCTCCAACTTCGTGCCGTTTGTTACGCGCAACATTGTGCTGAATCTCCAGCGACTTCGTGTCGAGCGCCCAGGTGTCTATCGTTGGGTGATCCAACTCGGAGAGGCAACTTTGGCATCCATCCCGCTTAGAGTGACCCTTTTTGACGAATCACGTTCCGCCATCGGTCCGGCGGGTTAGTTTCACTCCACATCCCCCAGCCCATGCAGTCCAGCATCTTGCAAGACATGCCCGTCAAGATACCCAAGAGCACGCCGATCCGTCAGCTCTCGGTTTTCTTGCAAAACCGAGTCGGCTCACTCATGGCGCTGACGAAGCTCCTGCATGATCATTCCATTGAGGTCCTGGGCATCTCCATGCAGGACACCACCGAGATGACGCTCGTTCGTCTGGTCCTCAGTGATCCCGAGGGGGCGGGAATGTTGTTCATCGAAAAAGGCATTCCCCACACGGATTGCCCAATCACGGTGGTTGAACTTAGTGAATCGGATCGCCGCCTCACGCATTGTCTCTCGGTGCTCCTCGCGGCTGAGTTGAACATTGAGTTTTGCTACCCTTTGCTGGTTCGTCCTGGTTTGTTTCCTCTGTTTGCCATGCACTGCGATGATGTGGACATGGCTGCAGAAGTGCTCAGCAGCGCGGGATTCAAAGTCCTCTGCCAGGGTGATCTCAGCCGCTGAGGCAGAATCGCCCACGCCCAAGCCGCCTTGCTGTTTCCACGCGGAAGAATTGCAGTTTGCGGCCTGTGGTTTGACGGAGTGGGTTGATGACGACTAGCCTGTGTGAAGACATGCTCAGTCTTCATGGCCTGATGCCGTGATGCTTGCGCTTGTTCAAATTTTCCATGCTCTCCCAGCCCCTCCGCACTTCAGTCATTGGCAGCTATCCTTTTCCGGGTTGGTTGGAGTTTGCGGCCCAGCACCTGGATCAGTTCGGCAGTCAGGATCTGCGCGAGATGCAGGACGACGCAGCCACGGTGGCCATTGCCGATCAGCTCTCTGCGGGACTGGATGTCGTCACGGATGGCGAGCAGACACGCTTTGACTTCAATCTCTCATTCTACGGGTTCATTGAGGGCATCGCACTCGAGCCCGCGAGCCCGCGTCGCTTTGGCCCACCTGCGCATGATCAGCGTGGCAAACATGAGATCGTGGGTGAACTCAAGGCTCCCCGTGGGCTCGGTGCCGTGGAGGAATATCAACGACTGAAGCGCTTGGCTGGTGGCTCTGGCAAACGTTTGAAAGTCAGTGTGCCGGGGCCCTACACGCTGAGTGGACGACTCGCGCCCAATGCCCAATATCCTGACCGTTATGCCATCACGGAGGCGTTGCTGCCGATCGTGCGCCAAGAGATTGCCGATCTCGTTGCCGCAGGAGCTGAGGAAATCTGCGTGGATGAGCCGAGCATGAGCTGCTACGGCTATCGCGAGGACACAGGACGGTTTGTGGATCTCTTCAATCGTACGGTGGAGAGCGGATATGGGCGCACGCGCATCTGCACTCATCTTTGCTTTGGCAATTTCAAAGGCCATCCGGTGGGTTATCGCAAGTATGCGCCGCTTTTCCCGGCCTTTCTCGATCTGCATTGCGATGAGCTCCACGTTGAGATGGCGAATCGTGAATACGCAGAGCTGGAGATCATCGGTCAGATCGCTCAGCGCACGGATGTCGCCGTCGGCATCATTGATGTGAAGAGTTATTACATCGAGACGCCCGAGAATGTGGCAGGGGCTGTCCGCGCTTGTTTGCAATACGCCCCAGCGGATCGACTCGTCTTCGCGCCTGATTGCGGCCTCAGTCAGACCGCCCGCTGGGCGGCCCGACAAAAGCTCGCCAACATGGTCGCGGGTGTCGGCATCGTGAAGCGCGAGTTGGGGCTCTGAGGCACACTCGCTTTACTTCGGCAGCGGCACTTGGCTCGGGTGCATGAGGTAGGCGATCAAGTCGCGCACTTGATCAGGCTGAAAGGCCATGAGCAGGCCCTCGGGCATCATCGACACGGGCGAGGTCTCCTGTTTGGCGATCTCACTTTTCTCCACCGTGGTCTCTTCGGTCATCAGGCGGAGAGTCAGCGTGCGGTCGTTTTGTCGCGCGATCACACCGCTCAGCACGCGACCATCTTTCAGCGTCAGCAGGCTCATGCGGTAGTCGGCGCTGACCACGCCACTGGGGTCGATGATGTTTTCCAGCAGGTAATCCAGATTGCTCCGGCCAGAGCCCGTGAGGTCAGGACCCACCTTGCCGCCTTCACCATACATTTGATGACAGGCTGCGCAGATCTGATACATCGCACGACCTTGGCTGAGGTTGGCTTTGGCCAGCACAGCGGGCGTTAGCTGCGCTTTCAGATCGTGGATGAGCTTGGCCTTATCTCCCACAGATTCACGCAGCTCTCCCCACACTTCGGTGAGCTTTGCGGTCAGGGCAGGGACCTCGAAACTGCGAATCTGGCGTGCATGAAAAGCAGTCAGGTCACTGCGAGCGATCTTGGCTCCTTGGTCGCCCATGTTCTCGAGCAATGCCGCGACCCAGGCTGGACGCGAAACCAAGGCGTCAATGACGGCCGTGCGTTCCGCGGTGGCAAATTTGCGATAGTCTTGGATGAGTCGCTGACCGATGGCCGGATCATCAAACAGGCCCAAACCACGAATCGCCGTGGTATTCAGACCGCGAGTGCTCAGGAGAGATTCACAAAGCTCGCGAAGAAAAGGTGGGCGTGCGTCGATCAGCGTTTTTAAAGCAGCCTGACGAGTGGTGATGTCGGCCTGACTGTCCAGCACGGTGGCTTTGATCGCATCCAGTGCCCGTCCATCGCCAAAGAGTGATGAGAGCTCGCGAACAAGGGTCGAGACGCGTTCAGCCTGACCTGGGGTCGTGAGCGAAGCAACGAAGCCTTCCCAGCCTGTGGGTTTGGGAGCCTTGCGCCAACCTTGAAAGGCATCGCTCAGACCTTCCAGCATCGCGATTCGTTGGGCTTCGTTTGTCGCGCAGGCGAGCAGCGCACGGAGAGGCTCTGGCTGAGTCTCGATTCGGCCCGCAAGATTTCGTGTGATCCAACGTGTGAGCTTGGGCCATGTGCAGACTTGGGCGACGGAGATCAACGCCATCGGATCGCTGTCACCCAAGGGGATGAGGCCATACCAGACCAGAGAAGGCAGATTTTTATCTTCCGCATGCTCCGCGTGTTTCACAAGTTCGATCGCCAGCTCTGGGCGGTGTTTTAAGGGCAAGCGTTGCAGCGTGCTGGCGAGCGTTAGATGGACAAGGCTGGAGCTGTCGTGGCGAGCTTTTTGCAGCAGTTTGGGCAGGGTTGTGGTGATGGCTGATTGGGGATACTCGACTTTGGCGAGCGGACCACGAAGTGTATCAAGAGGCCAGGTTTCCGTAGCCTGCCGAATCGCACGAACACGGGCGTATTCATCTTTGGATTCGAGGTCAGGCGTCGGCAGCGGTTTACGCCAAGCAAAGGGTTTCTCCGGCTTCTTGGCGTCTCCGTAACTGATTCGGAAAATGCGTCCACTGGTTCGGTGCACTCCGGTGTGATCGTGGCATTCACCCGTGTCGCTCCAATCCAGGATGAAGCCGCTGCCATCCGGTCCCGTGCTGATCTCCATGCCACGAAACCAAGTGTCCTGGGTGAGAAAGACATCGGGCTCATGCCTGCCCACATAACCAGAACCGAGTCTTTCCAGTCTCTCCACATTGGCGCGCCGGCCATGCATGTTGAGGGTGAAAAGTTTATTGCGATATTCGTTAGGCCACTGATCGGCTTGATAAATCATCATGCCGATGTGCGCATGACCTCCACCCAGATCGTTGGCCTTGCCATCGCGACTGTCCATCCAGCTGCCCTTGGTATCGAAGTGGTAATGATCTGCGATCATGTCCAGCCTCTCATACACGCCGGGATTCAGAGATGGGCTCATGTCATGCAAATGAGCACCCTGCATCAGATGCCAGAGATGACCGGTGACGGTGTTGATGAAAAACATTTCTCCATTGGCATCCCAATCGTGCCCCCACGGATTCGTCGTGCCGTGCGTCAGCACCTCCACCACCTTTCGCTCCGGGTGAAAGCGCCAAATGCCCCCTTTCATGGGGATACGCTCACTCTCAGGAGTGCCCGGCAGGCCGAGCAACGCGGGGCAGGAGTGGCCACAGCGCCCATAAAGCCAGCCATCGGGACCCCAGCGCAATCCATTGGCGAAGTTGTGATAATTGTCTTTTGCCACCGTGAATCCGTCCAGCACCACTTGCGCTGGGCCATCGGGGACATCGTCGTGATTGGCATCGGGGATGAAGAGCACCTGAGGTGGACACATTAGCCACACCCCGCCACGCCCCACTTCCACACTGGTCAGCATTTGCACATCTTCCGTGAAGACCTTGCGTGTCTCCGCGACTCCATCCCAGTCGCGGTCTTCCAAGATGATGACGCGGTCTTTTAGGCTCAGATCGAATCGCTTGGTTCGCTCCGCGTAGGTGTAATTTTCGGCCACCCACATCCGACCTTTGTCATCCCAGGCCATGGCGATGGGGTTTTGAACGTCTGGCTCAGCCGCGAAAAGCGTCGCTTTGAACCCAGGAGGCAATTTAAACATTCCCAGGGCCTCTTGCGGCGTGGGAGGCTGGGCATCACCTGGGTCACTGTTGTAAACAGCCGGGAAGTCCGCGTGGGCAAGGAAAGGAAGGATGAGCAGCAGGGGCAGGCAACGCATGGAGGCTACAAAACGGTGCTGACTTCGAAAAACAAACGAGTTCTTTGCTCTCGTCACGCAGGTCGGATTTTCTGAACACAGGATTCCCCATTGAATCCCCCAGGAGAGCGCGGCTATGGTTCGGCTGGAACCATGTCTGACCCTGCTACTGCGCCAACCGCCCTTGATCTCACCCTTCTTTCTGAGCCCGTTTACCGCGGCTCGGTCCAGCATCTGTATGCAGTGCCGGATCATCCAGGATTCATTGTTTGTGAAACCACCCCTGCGGGAAGTGTCTTCGATGTCGGCAGTATCTTCAGCATCGCGGGCAATGATCTGAATCGTGCCATTTTCCGTCATGCGATGTACAGTCGTCTGACCCAACCGGCGACCTGGGCTCGTGTTCAGGCGGTGTTGCTGCAATCCGACACTTTAGGCGTGACCTGGCGTGATCAGCTCATGGATGGCGCTTTGCCTGCGATGCTGGAAAGTGGCGCTCGCACGCATCATGTGGGCATGTTGGATGGTGAGACGGGAGAGATTGTCAGCCAAGGCATGCCGAAGACTCCGAGTTGCTACAATGTCGTTCGTCGCTTTCCCGTGATGAAACCACCACAGCGGAATGTGATGGGCAATTTTGTCTTCGACTACGCGCAGTTTCACCAAAGTGGCACCTATGTCATTCCGCTCGAATACATCGTGCGTTTCGGTGTCACGAGTGGCAGTTCCATCCTGCGCAAATATGAAGCGCTGAGCGATCGTGAAAAACGCGCCTTTGAACTGGAACTCGGACTGACGAGCCCCATGCAGGCCTGGCAGATGCTGGATCGTCCGATCTATGACCTCACCAGCAAGTATGAGCCTGAAGACCGTGCGGTGAGCAAACAAGAAGCGCTGCTCATGTCCGGACTGAGTTCCCAGCACTTCACTGACACGATCAAAATGGCCCTGCTCGGAGCCTGGGCCGTGAAAGACCTGCTCGACGAGATCGGCCTGCAACTGTGGGACCTGAAATGGGAATTCGCGGTCGATGGTGATGACTTGCTGTTTGTGGACACGATTGATGCCGATAGCTTCCGAGCGACGAGCACCGTGCCTGTGGATGGCCACAGCCTGATTATCCATTACAACAAACAAGCCATGCGTGATTATTATCGCCTCGTCTGCGCCGATTGGTATGCAGGCATCAATGAGGCGAAGGCTGAAGCCCAGAGAACGGGTGCTCCTTTCAAGCTCGTGCTCAAAGACGGGCAGGCTAAAGGCAAGTATCCTGCGACACCGGAGGTCGATGCTGGTTTCCTCGAGATTCAAGCCCGCAAGACAGCCCTGATCAAAGACCATGTGCTCGGTGCCAAAGACGCCGCTGCCATCCGTGCTGGCCTCATTGAGACTGGCCTTGCCGAAGCTGAGTTCTACCGCAGTCAGGGACTGCTGGACGGCCTTCTGAAGCTGAATGCCGTCTAAGCTGATGAGTCGTCGAAGTCCGAATGTCTCGTTCGGACTTCGAATCTCAGCTCTTAAAGCTCAGCCTTGATCGCGGCCAAAAGATCTTCATAGCGATCAAACCCTGTAAACTGCGGGAACTGAACGCGAATGCTCTCGGGAGCATGGAAAAAGAAGCCGGTATGTGCCTCGCCGAGCATCGT
>JAIXVB010000207.1 GCA_027483245.1 Verrucomicrobiaceae bacterium
TACAAACGCCCAACCAAGGCCCGAGGCATCGTCAGCGGGCAGCAAGCCCCCATCAAACCGGCTCCTCCGAAGCTTTGATCAGCCTGGATCCAGCCGCTGAGACGGCAGCCCCTGGCCGTGCGACCGCCCTGCCCTCTTGCAGCTCGACTGAAAGACCTCGACTCGCCGACCAGTTTTCCTTTGCCCGCTGCGCGCGGCACTCGTAAACCCTCGCGTCATTTCCAACCTTCCATCATGTCCATCCCCCACCTCCCCGCTCTCCGCAAAGGCCGCCCGTATGAGTCGCTCGACAAAGTGCAGGTCAAAGATCACAAAACTGGCGAAGTCTGCGCCGAAGTCAGCCAGGTGAATGCCGGGATCGTGCGCAAGGATCTGGGTCGCATTGGCGAGGCGCGCGCTGCGCTGAAAAAATTCACCGTCGCCGAGTTGGTCGCCATCACCGCCAAAGCCGGTGAGCTTTTCCTCAATGGCACCCTGCCCCTCGGCGACAAAGGTCACACGCAGAGCCCTGCAGAATACATCGCCACGCTTTCGCGCACCAGCGGTCTGCCGCACATCATGGTGAAGCGCAACATGGCCAAGCTGCACTACGCGCTGACTCACATGGACATGATCCTCAATGGCCTTTCCCGAGGTCTGGACATGAGCGTCATCGATAAGGGGTTTGGCGAACAGGCTGGCTGCCCTGTCGCTTATTTCCCCACGACCAAGAGCCTGGGACTCGTGATGCCCAGCAATTCCCCAGCCGTGAATTCACTCTGGCTGCCCTCCATTGCACTGAAGATCCCCGTCGTCATCAAACCCGGCCGCGAAGAGCCATGGACCCCCTTCCGCCTGATTCAGGCCTTCATTGCTGCGGGCGCACCGCCCGAGGCCTTTGGTTTTTACCCCACCGACCACGAAGGCAGTGGTGAGGTCGTCAAACTCAGCGGTCGCAACTTGGTCTTTGGTGATGTCGCCATGGCCAAGATGTATGAAGGCAATCCCTCCGTTCAGGTCCATGGCCCAGGCTGGAGCAAGATCATCATTGGCGAAGACAAGATCGAAAACTGGAAGGAATACATCGACGTCATCGTCAGCTCCATCAGCGACAATGGCGGTCGCTCCTGCATCAACGCCAGCGCGGTCATCGTGCCGAAGTATGGCAAAGAAATCGCCGACGCCATCGCCCAACGTTTGGGCCCTGTCGATCCGCTGCCTGCGGACGATGAAAACGCGCGTTTGTCCGGTTTTGCCAACCCAAAGATGGCCGACTACATCGATAGCGCTATCGACAACGATCTGAAGACCCCCGGCGCTGAAGACGTGACCGCCAAGTATCGCAACGGCCCCCGCAAAGTGGAATTCCAAGGCGGCACCTTTCTGCGGCCGACCATCATCCGCTGTGACTCCTGGAATCATTCCCTGGCGAATCGCGAGTTCCTTTGCCCTTATGCCAGCGTGGTCGAGATGCCCCAAAGCGAAGTGCTCAGCAAAATCGGTTATTCACTCATCGTCACCGCCATCACCCAGGATCCTGAGTTCATCGGTGAGCTTCTGGAGTGCCCGACGATTGATCGCCTGAACATCGGGGCCATCAGCACGATGAAGATCAGCTGGGATCAGCCGCATGAAGGGAACATGTTTGAGTTCCTTTACAAGCGCCGCTCGATCGACTGCGCTTGATCTTCTGCCACACAGGTCACACCTGCTGTGTTCGCACTGAACCGGGTTAAAGCCCGCCCCCTTTTCCATGTCCCTGACTTCCTTTGATTATCAGCCACGCACCCGTGTCATCTTTGGCAATGGAACCCTGACTCGTCTGGGTGAACTCGCCAAAGAACTGGGCGGCAAAAAAGTCCTCATCGTCAGTGACCCCGGCATTGTGAAGGCAGGCTACACCGTGCGTGCGGTCAGCATCCTGATTCAGGCAGGTTTACAGGCGCGTGTGTTCGGGGATGTGCGGGAGAATCCCAGCACGGAGGATGTGGATCGCTGCGTAACCATCGCCCGCGAATTCGGGATCGATCTGATCATCGGGCTCGGCGGCGGCAGCAGCATGGACACCGCGAAAGGTTGCAACTTCATCCTCACCAACGGGGGTCGGATGCAGGACTACTGGGGCACCGGAAAAGCCAGCAAACCCATGCTGCCCATGATCGCGGTGCCGACCACCTCGGGCACGGGCAGTGAATGTCAAAGCTACGCGCTCATCTCTGATGCCGTGACGCATGTGAAGATGGCCTGTGGAGACCCAAAGGCTGCGGCCAAGGTGGCGCTGCTGGACCCTGAACTCACCGTGTCGCAACCCCCACGAGTCACCGTTTGCACGGGCATGGACGCGCTCTCTCACGCGCTGGAAACGGCGGTGACGAACAAACGCAATGCCATCTCCACGGTCTTTTCGCGTGAAGGATTTCGCCTCTGCTCCGCAGGATTCAGTCGTGTGCTGAAAAATCCCAAAGATCTCGAAGCTCGAGGCCTCATGCTGCTGGGCGCTGCCTATGCAGGCACGGCCATTGAGAACTCCATGCTCGGGGCCGCACACTCCTGTGCCAACCCTTTGACAGCGAAGTTCAATGTCGTCCATGGAGAGGCGGTGGGTGTCATGCTACCCCACGTGATTCGTTTCAATGCGACACTGCCTGAAATCGCCGCCATTTATCAGAGCTATCATGCAGGAGACCTCGCAGCCCATGTGACTGAACTTTTGAAGGCCGCGAAGATGCCCACTCAACTGCGTCATTACGGTGTCAAAGAGGCTGACTTACCCTCTCTTGCAGAGATGGCGGCCAAACAATGGACCGCCCAATTCAATCCGCAGATTCCCACCGTGGAAGATTTCGTCAAACTTTACCGCGCCGCGCTCTAGCCGTGTGATCAGGGAGTCGAAGAAGCTACGGTGCTCTTCACAGTGCCCTGATGCAACTGCGTGACCAACACATCCCCAGGTTTGGCATCCTGGGCATCGCGCAAAGGTTTGCCTTCCGCTGTCAGGGTGTAGGAAAAACCACGGGCAAAGATGGCTTCAGGTCCGAGATGACGAAGCAGTTCCGACTTTGCCTGAAGGCGATCTTCAAGGCGTGCGAGTCGGTGGTTCAGGGTCTGCTGCAATCGCTGGAATCCATTTTCGAGTCGATGCGCCGCTTCCAAAATCATGACTCGCGGATGATGCTGGGCAAGGATCTGTTGTTGCGTGACCAGCACATCAGAAAGTGTCCTCAACTGCTCACGAATGGCGTTTGAAAGACGGGACTCCAGCTCATCGACCCATTGTTCCGCTTGTTCGATCTGACGCTGAGGCTCGCGCTGGAGCGCTCCTTTGCCCATCAGCTCAAGCACGCGCTCATGGTGATCCAACACCTTGAGGACCTGCGTGCGCAAGGTCCGTTCCGTAGCTTCGAACTGACGCTTCAGCTCTGTCGTGTCAGGTGCCAGCAACTCAGCTGCGGCACTTGGCGTGGGAGCACGCAGATCCGCCACGAAGTCAGCGATGGTGAAATCAATCTCATGCCCCACGGCTGAGATGATGGGCAGACGACTGGCGAAGATGGCACGCGCTAGAGACTCCTCATTGTAGGCCCAGAGATCCTCAATGCTGCCCCCGCCGCGACCAATGACAATCGTATCAGGCTCAGGCAGGCCATGATCTGCCGCGGCGTTCAGAACCTCAATCGCACGAATCGTTTCCTGCTCCACGCCCTGTCCCTGTACTCGCACAGGATAGACCAAAATGCGCACCCACGGAGCCCGGCGGGTGAGGATGTTCAGCATGTCCTGAATGGCAGCCCCCGTGGGCGAAGTCACCAAAGCCACGACACGTGGAAACTTCGGGATCGTTTGTTTGTATTCCGGGTCAAACAAGCCTTCGTCGTAAAGCTTCCTTTTCAGCGCTTCGAACCGCGCTTGCAGACTGCCCTGCCCTTTCATCTGCACCTGCTTCACCACCATCTGATACTGACCGCGCGGCTCATAGACCGAGATCGTGCCATGCACCTGCACCTGCGCGCCATCGCACAGGCGCACACCACTGCGGGCGGCTCCGCGAAACATCACACAGGAGACCTGAGAACCCGCATCCTTCAGCGTGAAATACTGATGCCCACTCGATTGCAGGCGGTGATTGCTGATCTCTCCTTCGACCCAAACGGTGCCGATGTGCCCTTCCAACACCTCGCGAATTTCGCGCGTGAGTTGGGTGACGGTGAGAACGTGTTCAGGCTGCATGGAAACTCAGACGGTGGCGATGTCCGATCCACACGCCAGTGCGAAATCAACTCACCCAAATCTGCCGAAAAAGAAGCTCACGACCGCCTCCGCTGTGGACAGCCAGCAGCGCCCAACTTCCGCCCAGCCTAAACCTGGAGAGGGTGAAGCCGCCAGGAACAAAGCCACGAGCAAAATCACATTGATCAGGAAGATCAGCAGCATGGAGAAAAATTCACCATTCCGCTCCAGGTCACTTTGCTCAATGAACACCGTTTTGAAGGTGTAAGTCGCATGGAACCACCACGTCAGCCCAAGCGCCGCGTAAAAGAACCACACAGGTTTGAAGTTCACCGTCAAACTGCCGAGCATGACCTGGCTCTCGCGGTTGAGATTCCAAAACATGCCCAGCACGCCGAAAAAGAGCAGCACGATCAGCGAATAGAACGGCAAGAGATAGGGAGCCAGTGTAATCCAGGTGTTGGACTTGTTCGTCTCCACATACCCCCCCGTCGGAGAGTGATCCCAATCGATGATCTTGCCCCCAAAAGCCCGCGCCACCAGCAAGTGGCTGAGTTCATGCCCGAAGACATAGGAATGCATGGGCCGCCAACCCGAGGCATACGCCGCCGCCCAAGCAATCCCACCCACCGTGAAAAACACGACTTCTTCAGTCTTCCAAAATTCCAAGCGAATGACTGCCCGCCAAAGCATTTCACCCAAGGTCCAGGCGGTGATCAGTCCCAGCGGCAGCAATAGCAACCCGGCCAGATATCCCTTCATCAGCTTCACCCGCTGCAATTCCTGCTCGCGCACATTCCGGCGCACCCCCGGGGCTTTCGATCGAGAGGCTCGTTGCAGAGCGAGTTCTTTGGTGCTGGCACGGAAGGTATTCTGTGACATGGAGATTCTGACTTATTTAACCAATGTTAACCTTTTTAACAACTTAAGTTGTGAACATGTGCACAACTTTGTGCCCTTCTTGTGGCGTTTATTGTTCTGAATCGTCTGAGACAGCGATTCTAGTTTTTTCAATTATTGCTCAAACCCTACTTGTCGAAAGCCCCTCGGTGAGTGATGCTTTCTTACAGTTGAGAATTTCACCCTCCTTCCCATGAATCCGGATGTGCTTCAATTTCAGTGCGGCGCGTGTCAAAGCGTCCTCACAGTCCCAGCTCATCTCGCAGGCGTCACCGGCCCTTGTCCGATCTGTGGAAGTTCTGTGACTTCGCCCAGCGCCGCGCCAGAACCTGCGCAGGCTTCAGTGCCTTTATTCTTGCAGCCCCAAGCGCCAGCCCCTGAGCAGCCCACCTCAGGTTTGGTGATGCCCAATCCGCATTCCATTGCTCAGCATCTGAGTCCCTTGGGAGGTGGCCCGCAGCCGAATCAGGGATTTCTCAATCCTCAGCCCACGCAGGAACCTGCACCGCAATGGCAACAACCGGGACTGGGTCAGACTCTGCTCGGAGGAGCTCAGCCTTCCTTTCCTCAATCCCCCACGACAGGACTCGGAGGTTTGCCACCGCGTCGATCCCCAGGTCAGGCCCCGCTGTCAGGAGCGCTCAATCAGCCCGCAGCCACCTGGGGCAGTCAACCGCAGGGGTTTCCGCCCGCAGAACCCCTACCAGGCCAGTTTCCACAACGCTCTCAAGGTGCCCCGGGACACAGCAGCCTCATTCCAGGGTCACCGACCCTGCCAGTGCTCGGCAA
>JAIXVB010000688.1 GCA_027483245.1 Verrucomicrobiaceae bacterium
AGTGACACACCACTTCATACATCGGCAAATTCGCCGATTGTTTCCCGTCAGGCACTTTTCCTCAAGAATCCTTGATTCATTGCTAAGGAGCCCTTCAAGGCAAGCACCGCCCATCTTCACACCCTCGTGATCACATCGCCTTTGTAATAACGAAGTATTTACTGCGCATTGACTTGAAAAAAGTCAGCGTTTCCGATTAAATCGAAAAAAGGAATTAATTCAGTCAAAAAACACCGTCATGAAACACCTCCGCAACTTCTTGACCGACGCTCGACGTCACAAGGGATTGGCATTGATCATCGTGTTATCGATGCTTGCCCTATCCACGATCGTCATGCTCGCCTTCCTGAGCGTCGCCGACTCCGAAAATAAGGCTACCAACACGCACACAGCATCCCAGACCTCTCGTCGCTTGGCTGACACGGCAGTGAATATTGTGATGTCACAGATCCAGTCGGGAGCTGAGCAAGATGGCGCGCTGGCAGGAAGAGAAATTCACGCAACTCAACCCGGGGCGATTCGCAAATACTCACAGGCGGGAGCATTTGTGGCCGGATATAAACTCTTTTCTGATCAAAACATGATCTTCCGTCCTCAGGGGGCAGGACTTACCTCGGCGGTTTCTAACACCAATGAAAGCAATTTTGTTTCCACCTCTGAGCCACCCTCAACCTGGAATTCAGGTAACAATCTTGCACGTTACGTGGATTTGAATGAGCCTGTTATCAAGGGGGTCGTCAATGCGGAAGGACAGAGCACGGCGACGCAAATTTTTTTCCCAGTTATCGACCCAAGGGCAGCACAAAATGTTGATCCAAGTGCAAACAATAACATACCCGTCGAGGGATTCAGCTACAACACACAGACTGCCATGCAGTCAAACGACATTAGCAAGGTCGAACAAAACAAGGGTGCGCCCATTGTTTTACCGGGTGCAGGCGGTGATTTGAATGAGCTTCGTTTAGCAATGCCTGTTCAATGGCTTTACGTTCTTAAAGACGGCACCATCGGTCATTTGGATAATGCTTTGACGTTTGTGACACAAGATGAAAACGCCACAGATGCATCGGATACAAATCCGATTGTGGGCCGAATTGCTTTTTGGACGGACGATGAGTCGTGCAAAATCAATATCAATACTGCCTCAGAGCCGACTTACATGGGTCAGCCTATTTATTATCACGAAAGGGATCAAAATTGGGCTGATTACCCTGCCGCCAGGGGTGAATATCAACGTTTCCCAGGTCACCCTGCAACGGTAGCTCTCAGCAGCGTTCTTTATCCCAATCCTGCTCAGCTAACGACACGTGCACTCGATAATTACCGCATTCGGGGTGCTGAACTGAATCGAATGTTAGCTGTGAAAAACAAAATTTATCAGTTAATGCCAAGATTGAATGATGGCGGCAGTAACGCTGGGACGAGGTTTTTTGAAGCAGATAGTTATAGCGATAGCAGTGATGAATCATCGGTCGTTCAACTTGGGGCAGCTCTGAATGAGCGCCTTTACGCCAGTGTGGATGAACTTTTATTTTCCGAGTTGGGAGATCAAACAACTGGTTTGAGAGTCTTGAACGATGCTTCGATCGGAACTACGAATCTTTTCACAAAAGAGACTCTGGAAAGAACATCGGCTTTTTTAACGGCTCACAGCAGAGCCAGCGAAATCAGCATGTTTGGACTTCCTAGAATCGCGATGTGGCCGATTGATGAGAGCGTGAACAAACAAACGGGTTTTGATAAGTTGATTGACTTCTGTTCACGTGTGGGCTCCGCTTCGAATCGGTATGTGTTCACACGTTCGAAGGCGCGCGATGCCAATTACGACGTGACTCTTTCGAGGAACACAAGATTGCTGTCCATGATGGAAGGTATTTTAGGCGAAACCTTCCCTTCCGCTGTTAACCCGGCAGGCCCTGGACGCTCTTTCCGTCAAAAACTGGGGCAGGATAACATGCGCCAAGTGATCGTCAGCATGTTCGACTACATTCGCTCGACCAATCTGTATGATAGCTTTCACGTGCCATTGGAGCGCAACACATGGCCTACTGCGAATATCAGCTACAATGCTTCTGGGAATGCGAATATTTATTCGATTCGTGATCAAGCTGAAAGTGCGATGAAGACTTATACCCCAGGGGTTGTGCGCAACAGTAGCAATGCTACAAACCCATATGCTGATCGTGTGTTGCCTGGACACGGCCAAGTCACCCCTGCTGAGTGGAGAGTTGGCGGGCGGACCTACCGTGGATTTGGTCGTTCCATCTCAGTCAGCGAGATTGGTCTTCAGTTCATTTGCACTGCTGATGGTCAACCAGACATGTATAGCTGGAGAATACCCAAAAAGTCACAAAATCAACCTACGGAGCCAAACGAGCCCGTCAGGTTTGAAATTCCAGTAGTTCCTGAGATTAATGTGGATCTGAATGGCCAGTCCACAAAACAAGCTGACCTTAATCAACTCATCACATTAGCAAATTCAGGGGTTGTTAGTGGGGGGCGAACAGCTCTAAAAATCGATCAAACTGTTCAAAATAGACGGGTCATCGACCACTACAGGCCCATTGGATGGACGAATAATGTGACTTTGACCAATGTTGAAGCTGTTCACTGGCGCTCGACAAATTCCACATTTCCGCAGAACACTATAAAATCTAGATTTTATTCAAATTTTCCCCCTTTGCGTCAATACATCAACGAGGGACTTTATGGCACCATGGCTAGTGTTGATGGTGGAAATGAAAGTGAAGATTATTGGAAACTCAAAGACCGCCATCCTGGTTATGACCCAGCCAATTGGAATTATACCTTGGACTATGATTCACCGCTGCCAGTCAATAAAAAACGCGTTCAAGCACTTTTACATTTTGAGTTCTTTTGTCCTTCGGTGGGCTATACTGAGATTATGCCTGATTTCACGCTCGTGATCAGAGGGAGAGATGTGAATAACATTCTAGTAAATAACAGCTCAATATTCCCCGCCAAAGATATCGTTCTGCGTAGTGAGCGTCCTTTGTTTGAATTTGACGGAACACCTGAGGTTGGAGGTTATGCTAGTTTCCGGAAAATAGCTCAAGGGCGTCGCGTTCGTGGGGACATGGGTGCTATGACCGAGGACGATGGTTACGATACGACGACAACTGGGGCAATACATTCTGGTCAGCTAAATATGGATTGTGTATCGAATTTTTTCGACGTCGATTCTAACGCTCCTATTAACTTCACATCCGAAAACATCACTATTGAGATCTACGATTCTCATGATTATGCGAATCGTGCACCAATGCAGACCATTCAGTTCAGACTTGAAGACGGTAGGACGCCTTCTCCCGAACTTGTAACATTTGCTAGTTACAATGTGAACTATCGCCGATCTGACGATTCGCTTTACAATCATCCAGCAATTCAAGCACCACGTTGGTGGTCCTTTCACCGTGACGGCTCATTGTGGAAGAGAGATGCAAACGATGGGGTTACCAACCCAGAAACTGATGGACGTCGTAATTACCGCGGTAGATTCTATCGGTTCGACACAGGTGCAGACCAAGTTGATAACGAAACTTTAGCTGTTGCTCAAAACACAACCATTCAAAGAGTGCCTGGGGCGCGTGCCTTGATCTACGGCCAAGATAATGTTTACAGTGGTGTTCTCAATGAAGATCGGAGGCTTAGGTTGGAAAATCCTACTCTGGGAATCGCTTATCACACCTCTTCAGTGGGTGGATTCACAGAAAGCGGACCCTACGATATTCCTGCAAATTTCGGCTCTGACGTGGTGCGCTCTATCCTTCCCAAATATGGTGATTCACGCATCATTTATCTGAAAAAGAATGTTACAGCGAATGATTGGGAGCGTCATCGGTTTTGGAATGATGATAATATTTATTTGGCACACAATTTCTCATCTTACCATGCGGGTGGCGAACCTGGTTTTGATCGTGGTCGTGCTGAGGGTGAGAGCTTAATCATAGAAAACAACACAAACAGAATTTTGCCTCCTAGCGTTACGGCTTCAGCTGATAGAAGGCCAGATGCGCCAGCTACTGCTGAGACTAAAGCCTCAGCTCAAAAGTATTTTGACTTTGATGACAGTGATCCCGGTGGTCGTGTGGGGCCTTTCATTGGCAAAGCCGATGAAGGAAATTACTCCGTGGGTGAGGTTAGACTTACTGGATGGCCTGCTGCTAAGAAATGGCGTTCATCCTATTTTCGATCCAACAATGTTTCCTCGCAGTATGCTCCTGGAAAAGGTAGCTTCTTTACGCCCAATCGGATGATCTCATCACCCGTGATGATGGGCTCTCTTCCCTCGGTGCCGCTGCTTTCGGACGGTCAAGGTGCTTGGACAAATTTGTTGTTCCGTCCTCATGTTCAATATTCTTCTGGAAGCGCTGGCGGAGGCGTGTCGATGGAAACGACGCACCCTGGCCAATCCACTCCTCCAGATCACTACCTGCTGGATCTGTTTTGGATGCCTGTGGTTGAGCCCTACGCAATCAGTGAATCATTATCGACTGCAGGAAAGGTGAACATGAATTATCAGATTCTTCCGTTCACCCACATCCGTCGTGCTACGGCACTCCATGCAGTCATGAAGGGGGAATTGTTTTCAGCGATGCCCAATGCGGATTATCAGCGTTCGAAAGACGTTCGATCTGGTTGGGGTCCATCGGGGAATATAGCTCCCAGAATGCGTAATGAAACTGCCGAAGGTGGTGATGCGGCTGCGTTTTGGCATCGTAAGATTGTGGTGGACCGTTTTACGGGAGCCGATGGTTCTTCGGATTCACCCTGGTGGCAGCAATCTCTCGCAGATCGTGTGCAGGGCACGCTTCGGCAATTTGAAGAGCGTTTCCACTTTGGAAATGGCCCATATGCAAATAGCGGTTTGCCTGGGACGTTCAGAGGTGGATTATTCAGATCCGCTTCGCAGATTTGTGAAATTCACCTGATCCCTTCTCGAGTGGGTGTCAATTACTCTGGAGCTAATCTTACTGCTTCGGATGTCAGAGGTTTCGAGGAAAGAAATTCCAAGATGGGAGATTTCTGGGGCAGCCACTGTTCAACCGGTGATAATACCCGTGAGCGTCCTTATGCGAATCTCTATGCCAAACTCACCACACGCTCGAACACGTTCAGGGTGCATGTGAGATCACAAACGATTCGCAAAGCGCTTCGTTCCGTTTCTCCAAATGTATTCGATCCAGAGAAAGATCTGGTGATCGGCGAGTATCGTGGTTCCTTTCTCCTGGAGAGATACATTGATCAAAATGATCTGGCGACTCGTGGAGCAGCCGTGGACTACGCTATCTCCAATCCTCTCAGCTTGGCTCCTCTGGATAGTTATTATCGTTTCAGGGTTCTTGAGTCGAAGCGTTTTGCTCCCTAATTGCCCATTTCTTTTCGTGTTATGAAATCTTCCCTTAATAAAGTGAGAAAAAATCTGCGGATTGGTTTTCCCGGACAAACAGGCTTTACCCTGGTGGAGATTCTTGTCTCCATGTCGGTGTTATCCGTTTTGCTACTTGTCAGTGCTCAAGTGATTGGCCAGATTCAAAATACATGGACGACCTCCAATGCGAGAATCAGTCAGTTTCGTGAGGCAAGAACAGCTTTCGACATTATCACTCGAAATTTGAGCCAAGCGACCCTCAACACCTACCTCGACTATAACGCGTCATATCTCTCCGATGCGGGGTTAGTTTCGACGACTGCTCCAAGCAGCTATCAAAGGAAATCAGACCTTCAGTTTATTTGTGGTCCAACAGCTGAAATGGGACTCGCCGCAGGGGACGGAGTTGATGTGCCGGGGCATGCCGTGTTTTTTCAGGCACCACTAGGTATTGCGCACAACCCATCGTATGTCGGACTGGACCGTTTGCTTTGTGCGCGAGGCTATTTTGTGCAATTCACGTCGGATGCCTTTTTCTTGCCCGAATTCTTGGCATCAAGCCAACTTCGCTACCGATATCGCCTCATGGAGTTTTCTCCACCTGCCGAAAAAAATCGCATTTATTCTGGATCAACAGGTCAGTGGTATGAAGGAGCAGGTGTTCCCTTAAATACAAATGAAACGCCACTGAATCAGGGCCTGACTCGACCCATTGCGGACAATATTCTTACTCTCATCATTTCACCACGAGCTGAGACGACGCAAGGGGGGCCACCGCCGACCTGGATCGCCCCCGATTTCAGATATGATTCTTTGGAAAACAACACGGGTGCCGGTGGTTTAGGTGTCACGCAGGGAACACAGCATTTACTCCCGCCGTATGTTCGAGTGGTCTTGGTCGCCATCGACGAACGGTCAGCCGAACGCCTTGCAGGAGGGGATAATAGCGGCACTCCACCGCTGGGTGCGGCGCTCAATGCTCCTTTCACGGGGGCAACGGCAGCTGAGTCTTTGGATGATAGTTTGGTAACATTGGGAAATACCCTGAGAGAGAAAAAACTGAACTTCCGCATCTTTTCCACCACGGTTGCCATCCGCGGTTCGAAGTGGAGTATGTAAGAACGCCTCAATATAATTTTTTCCAATGAGGACTTCATTCAATAATACAAAAGCAGTTGGTTTTACGTTGATTGAGATGCTTACGGTGGTGGGTATTATCACCCTGCTCGTGGCGCTAGTAACACCGACGTTGGTTGACGTGATTCGATCGACACGTTTGAACTCAGCGGGTGATGCTCTGGTGGGTCGTTTGAGTTTAGCTCAACAAAGTGCTGTGTCTTTGAACACTGAGGTGGAGCTGCGTTTTTATCAATATTTGGATGGCAGCTCTGACCAGCCGAATCAGAAAGCTTATTATGCTTATCAAGTCGTCCAAACCAATTCAAATGGAGTTGATAAATTGATTTCTGATAATTATTATCTTGAATCGGGAATAACATTATCTAAACAGCCGGCTTTGTCTCCGCTTCTAGAGACCAGTGCCGTTCAAGCCCCAACAGCTGACGGGCGTTTCATGTTTAATCCGACGATTAGCGGGGTGAAGCCAGAAGACGTTGAGTATGCTGCTTTTCGCTTTTATCCCGATGGTAGTTTGCGTGTTCTAAGTTCCACTGCGGCTGCAGTGGGTGAAGAAGCTCAGGCGATGGCCTACACAATCCCGGAGTATAATGAAAGTTTTATCACACTCATTGAGACGCGTGATGCGGATAACGTGCAACCTGTGAACTTTTATTGCATTCAGATTGATTCATACACGGGGAAGACACGGGTTTACCGTCCTTGATTTGAACTTGGTGTGACTTTCTGCGTGACACTCGCTTGAGCGCCGCTTAGATGGCATATGGGCGATATTCCTTCCCTTGCACTCAGTTTCGATGACGTTTTGGTCCTTCCCGGATTGAGCCAGGTTTTGCCTGGCGAGGTCAATTTGGGCACTTTTTTTGGCAATAGCATCCAGCTCAACATCCCGGTCCTCTCCTCGGCGATGGACACTGTGACAGAGGCCGAATTGGCCATTGCTCTGGCACGAGAAGGAGGCCTGGGGGTGATCCACCGGAACATCCCGATCGATTATCAGGCTGAGCAAGTGGCAAAGGTGAAGCGTTCTGAAAATACGGTGATTCAAACGCCGCATACGGTCCGACCTGAAACGACTTTGAGTGCGCTCCAGCGTTTGATGCACGAAAAGGGGGTCAGCGGCTTCCCAGTGGTCGAGCCTGATGGCACGCTGGTTGGCATGGTGACCAGTCGTGATCTTTGGTATATCGAAGACGAAAACACGCCTGTTTCGGCGATCATGACGCCACGCGATCGACTGGCAACTGGCAAGCCTGACACCAGCTTTGATGAGGCGCTGAAGATTCTTTACACGAATCGCATCGAAAAACTGCCGTTGGTGGACTCGAACGGTAAATTGGCGGGCCTCATCACGAAGCAGGATGTGGTAAAACGTCAGATGTTTACCAGCGCGGCCAAGGATGCGAACGGCCAGTTGCGCGTGGGGGCGGCGGTCGGCGTGGGGGATGACTGTGCGGATCGTGGTGCGGCTCTGGTGGCAGCGGGTGCGGATGCCCTTTTCATTGATGCGGCGACAGGTCACACGACGCGTGTGGCGGATGTGATTTCGAAGCTTCGGGCGCGCATTGGCGGGAACATTCCCATCGTGGCAGGCAATGTTGTGACTGCGGATGGCGCGCTGCATTTGGTGGAGGCGGGTGCTTCGGCCATCAAGGTCGGCGTGGGCCCAGGTTCGATCTGCACAACGCGGATTATTTCCGGCGTGGGCATGGCTCAGTTCAGTGCCGTGCAGGAAGCTGCTTCGGTGTGTCGAGAGCGTGGTGTCACGGTGATCGCCGATGGTGGCATTCGTTATTCAGGCGACATTGTCAAAGCCCTCGCGGCGGGTGCGGATTGTGTGATGCTGGGCTCGTTGCTTGCAGGCACGGCGGAAAGTCCCGGCAACATGGTGAAGTGGCAGGGGCGCACCTTCAAAGAATATCGCGGCATGGGCAGCCTCAAAGCCATGCGCAAAGGTGCAGGGGATCGTTATGGCCAGAATAGCTCTGGCAAATTGGTTCCTGAGGGTGTGGAAGCGCGTGTGCCTTTCAAAGGACCTCTGGCGGATGTGGTGTTCCAACTCATGGGCGGGCTGCGTTCGGGCATGGGTTACGTCGGTGCGAATGATCTTGATGAGCTTCGGGCCAAAGCGCGTTTTGTTCGCATCACCGCCGGAGGTTTAAAGGAAAGCCATCCTCACGATGTGGTGATCACTGAAGAACCTGTGAATTACGAGCCCTCCTGACCTTGATGCCATGGCCGCAAACAGAGGCAAATCCTCCGAAAGTTTGCGGACTCGTTGAGGCTTGCTTTTGCATCCTATTGAATTTTTGCGGCAAACTTATTTCTTTATGACCGACCACGAAGTCGCCGTTCTTGATTACGGCTCCCAGTATTCCCAGCTGATCGTCCGCCGTGTGCGCGAACTGGGCTTTGTTTCTCATCTGTATCCACCTGCTGAGCTTGCGAAGCTCCGGAACCCAGGGGCGATCATCCTTTCTGGTGGGCCGCGCAGTACTTCCGAGGTGGATGCACCAGATGTGGACTTTGAAAAACTCATGTCCTTTGGCGTGCCTGTTCTGGGTGTGTGTTATGGCATGCAGCTGCTGAACATCAAACATGGTGGCACGGTGAAGCCTGGGGTCACCCGCGAATATGGTCCTGCCAAGCTTGTGGTCACCGAGCATGCGGATCTTTTCAAAGGCATCTCTCACGAGTCTCAGGTGTGGATGAGTCACAGCGATACCTGTGCGAATCTAGCGACCACGACTCAAGTCATCGCCACCAATGAAGACGCTGTGCCAGTGGCCTTGAAGTGGTCGGATCGCTGCTGGGGAATCCAGTTTCACCCCGAAGTGACGCACTCTCATGAGGGCACGGCGATTCTGAAAAACTTCCTGACTCAAAGCGGTGCCACCTTG
>JAIXVB010000549.1 GCA_027483245.1 Verrucomicrobiaceae bacterium
CGCTCACCCAGCACCGCAGCGACCTGGGCCAGCACGCCGGGCACATCATCCACCGTCAGGCGCAGGTAGTAGTGAGAGATGGTGTCTTCCACGGGCTTGCTCTTTCCATACAGACCATGAGGCACAAAGCCGGTGTGCCGTGGGCCATAAATCAGCACCGCTGCGGCCTCACACAGGTCACTGATCACGCTGCTGCTCGTTGGGTCCTGGCCCGCGCCACGACCGTAAAACAACGTTTCGCCGACGATGTCGCCATTGACCAGTACAGCATTGAAACTGCCGCTGACATTCGCCAGCACGTGGGACAAGGGCACCAGCGCAGGCTGCGTGCGCACCTCCACCAGGCCCTGGTCATCTGCGCGGATCACGGAGAGCAGCTTGATCGTGTAGCCCAGTCGTTTGGCGAATTTAAAGTCCACGATGTCGATTTTATCGACGCCCTCGACATGTACGCAGCCTGCGGGGATCCAAAAGCCATAGCTCAGGCTCGCGAGAATGATCGCCTTGTGCGCAGCATCCCAACCACTGACATCCAGGGTCGGGTCCGCCTCCGCGTAGCCTTTTTCCTGCGCTTCCTGGAGGGCCACTTCATAGCTCAGGCCAGCCTGAGACATGCGGGTTAAAATGTAGTTGCAGGTGCCATTGATGATCCCGTGGATTGAGAGGATGCGATTGCCGACGAGGCCCTCTTGCAGCACCTGGATGATTGGGATGCCCCCCGCCACAGCGGCTTCGAAGTAGATCGGCATGCCGCACTCTTCGGCCAAAGCGAAGAGTTCCTGCCCACGTTCTGCCAGCAGCGCTTTGTTGCCCGTGACCACGATCTTTCCTGCCCGCAGGGCTGCGCAGACCAGATCATAAGCCGTGGTCGTGCCGCCGATGAGTTCGACGATGACCTGGATCTCGGGGTCCGCGATCATCTCCCGCCAGTCGGTGCTCAGCATGGACTCTGGAAGGGTCACATCGCGAGGCCGATTCAGATCCCGCACCGCCACACGTTTCACCCGGATGTCCGCGCCCGTGCGCTGGAGGATCAGATCGCCATTGGCCTGGAGGTTTTTATAGACCCCCGCGCCTACATTTCCCAATCCTGCGAGGCCAATCTGAAGGGTGCGTGGGGGAGTGGGGAGTGACATGGGCAGTGAAAGAAGGGGTGAAAACGGGCGCTAGAGATGCACGGGGAAGTCGCAAGGTCAAAGGGGCAAGCGCGCGAGCGTGTGAAAGCCTGATCGCCGTCCAGTTGGCGGGATGGTTCATCAATTCACGTCGCCTCTTACTCGCTCTGTGTCCGATGGACGGCGTTTGGCTGGCTGTGGGCAGGACTCAAACCACCGCGTAGTTGGCGGGTTCGTGACCGTAGATGCCGTAGCGGGTCATGAATCGCAGCAGGTTGCGGCTGTAGGGGTGATTGGTCAGTCCGCCACCGGCCATGCCGGAGATGTTTTTTTCAAAGTGGGCCTGCATGATCATGCTGATCTTGCCTGGAAACATCTGGGAAATCTGGGTGCCGGTGCGCTGAAGGGCGAAAATGTGACCGCCGTAAAACAGGTCCACCAGCTCTTGCCAAGCGCCGAGCATGTCGCGGAACCAAACGAGATAATCCTGAAACGCGGTGTCCCAGTTGCCGGGGCGGTTCTGCAGGATGGCATCGGCGAGCTGTTCCGCAGAGACCATGGCCATGCACAAGCCAGGGGAGAGCATGGGATCGACAAAGCCAAAGGCATCTCCCACGCAGACCCAGCCGTCGCCGTGGCCCTGCTCGGAGATGAGCTGGTAGTTCGCATACGTGGTCACGGGCGAGATGCGTTTGCGCTGCGGGCAGGCATCGGCCAACGGTTTGTTTTGATCAATGACTGCTTCCAACTGCTCTTCGGAGGTGCTGCCGTATTTTTTGGCGTGCTCCTTGTCGAACACGACCCCGATGCTTAGGGCGTGCGGCAGAGGGATGCGCCACGACCAGCCATGCTTCAGCCGGGTGATGACCGTCTGCCCGGTAGGAGTGGGCATGGTGCAGTTTTCATAATGGGCGAAATGAGAGACGTCTTTGCGATCACCGATGGCGGCTTTGATGCCGAGCAGTTTGGCAAACAAACGCCGCCGCCCGCTGGCATCGACGAGCAAGTCGGGTTGTTTGCCCTGCCAATCGGGGATGAGAGCGAGCGTCTGGGCGGAGAGGCGAGGCACGCGTTCACCGCTCTCCGTCTGGCCGATCTCTAGCTTCACATCGCAGGGAATGAAGCGCGCTCCTGAATCCAGAGCGGTCTGGTGGATGAGGTCATCAAAGGGACGACGCGGCACATTGTAAGCATACGGAGGCAGCACACCACGCATCGCGGTGAAAGAGAGTTCTAGCGCCTCCTTTTCATCAAAGATCCAGGTCACGCCCGGCTTACGAGTGCCAAGTGCTGCCACGGCGTCTTCAATGCCGAGGCGGCGGAAGACATTGACGAGACGCGGCACAAGAGACTCTCCCACGACCATGTCAGGTCGCTTGCCATCATCGAAAAAAACCGCGTCCACGCCTTCGCGCGCCAAGAGGCAGGCAAGGGTAGCACCGGCGGGACCAGCACCGACAATGCCGACACGATAAGGTTTAGAGGCGATCTTCATAGCGAGTGAATCAGCGAAAATAAAGGTGTGAAGTGCTGGTGCAACCTTGGTCTGATCGGCAGAAGACTTTTTGAAGTCAGCGGGACTTCTGCACGGTGAGAGCGCTCCAGACTTGCCAGCAGAGGCGGTGGCTTTCAGAGTCAGCGCACGCGATGAGAAAATCTAAAATCCGACAAAAACTGGACGCCGGTCAGGTGGCCCGTGTCTGCGCACTCGGGGCGCATCTACCTTATTACCCGCAGATGGCGGCCCACTTTAGCTACGATGCCGTGTGGGTGGATGGGGAGCATCGCGCCTGGGACCCCCATGAGATCAGTCACTTCATTTCGCGGCATCATTTGGCAGACATCGACTGCGCCTACCGGCCGCCAACCGTGGAGAAAACAGGACTCTCACGGCTTCTGGAAGACGGAGTCACGGCGCTCATCATCCCGCAGATCAACACCGTTGAAGAGGCACGTCAGTTGGCCCAATCTACCCGCTTTCCACCCGTGGGTGAACGTGGCTTGGATGGCTCAGGGCTCGATGGTGGCTTCAAGCTGCACAAAACCGCTCATTACCCGGCGGAAGCGAATCATGAGACGCTGCTGATCCCCATGATCGAGACGCCGTTGGGGCTGAAAAATGCTGCGGAAATCATCGCGGTGCCCGGGGTGGACGCGCTGCTCATGGGGCCAGGGGATTTGTCGCTCCGGCTGGGTTGTGTTGGCTCCATTCGTGATCCGCAGATCCTCGAAGCCGCCCAGCAGATGGCCGCCGCCTGTGCCGCGGTGGGGAAACCTTGGGGCTTTCCTGTGAAGGACATTGAAGAGGCGAAGATCGTCGTGGATATGGGCTGCCGGATCGTGGTTCTGGGAAATGAGTTCACGGCCGTGCAGGAGCATCTCAAAGAAGCTGGCGCCCAATTGCAGCAACTTCTCGGGCCTTGACGCCGATTCTTCGTTACCGCGGTGAGTGCTGCGGCGTTGAGCGAGTCGTGTGTCTTTTGTTTTCCATAAACTCCGCCCATCGTGATGCCCGACGCCCCCGATGTGCAGGACCTTATTCAGCGCGCTCGTCAGGGCGAGCCCGCCGCTTCGCAGGCGCTGATCGAGCATCTGCACCCGCTCGTGCGCCGGTGGGTGCGCCATCACTTGCCGCGACGCGAGAGCGAGGAAGATCTCATGCAGGAGGTCTTCATGAAGCTCTTTCAAAAGCTCGAAAGTTACCGCGTGCAGCCTGGGGTGCCTTTCGAGCACTGGGTCAGCCGCCTCACCGTGCGCACCTGTCTGGATGCCCTCCGTGCCGAGAAAGTGCGGCCCGAGTGGCGCTGGGCCGACCTCAACGAGGGCGAGATGGAGTGGTTGGACTTTTTGTTAAACCAACAAGCTGCGCTGCCCTCCGAACATGCCGTGGATGCCAAAGCGGTGGTGGCACGATTGCTCGCGCAACTGTCGCCGCCCGATCGATTGGTGCTCACCCTGCTGGACCTCGAAGAGCGCAGCACCCAAGAAATTTCTCAACTCACCGGTTGGACACGCCCCATGGTGAAAATGCGCGCCATGCGTGCCCGGCACAAACTGCGGCAGATTGCCCGTGAACTGAACATGACGGACCTTTGACGATTCCATGAATGACTTTGATCAACGCTGGCAGAAGCTGGCCCAACAAGCGCGCTACTCACCTGAAGCAGAGTCTGAGAACTTGCCGTTAGGCTTCAGCACTCGGGTCTTGGCGCGCCTACAACAGGCTCCAACGGAAGCCTGGGAAGAGATTTTTAATGCCTTCGGATTGCGGGCCGTGCTGGCTTCAGCCCTCATCTTCCTGGCCAGTGCCGC
>JAIXVB010000216.1 GCA_027483245.1 Verrucomicrobiaceae bacterium
AGGCTGCGGCACCGCCAGATGATCAGGCGCGTTTTTTAGCGGGTCTGTCGGTGGAGGCCTCGGAGTTGGAGCCGCTGGCGCGGGAGTCGGCCTGGCAAGAGCACTCGACGGAGTTTCATCGGGCGTGGTTGGACCTGGAAGAGCGTCAGCTTTCGAAGATTCGGCTGTGGATGCCGACCACACTGGGGTTCATCCACGCGGATCCCAGCCCGCTTTTCTACACCTTCAGCGGACCGGACTTTCTCTATGCGAATGCTTTTTATCCGAATGCAAAAAGCTACATCCTTTGTGGTCGTGAACCCGTGGGGACTCTGCCCGATGTGGCAGCGCTGAACTCTGGTGCGCGGGCGAGTGCGCTGCGGAACATGCGCACGGCGCTGAATGCGATTTTGAGCTTCAGTTTTTTCATCACGGCGGACATGAAGACGGACCTGAACCAGACGCAGCTCAGTGGCACGCTGCCGGTTCTGTATGTTTTCCTGGCGCGCGCAGGTTGCCGGATCACGAGTGCGGAGTTGATCAAACTGAATGCCACGGGTGACATCACGACGGAGAAATCCAAAACACCGGGGGTGAAGATCAACTTCATTGGCACGACGGGACAGGCACAAACGCTGTATTATTTCACCACGGATCTGTCGAACTGGGGCATCAAAGACAACCCAGCTTTTCTCGAGTTCTGCAAGAAGCAGGGGCCGGGCAATGGCTTTGCGAAAGCAGCGTCTTATCTGATGCACATGGATGAGTTCAGCACGGTCCGTGAGTTTTTGCTGAACTCGACACGCAACATGATCGAGGACGACAGCGGGATCCCCTTTCGTTTCTTCACACCGGATCGCTGGATGGTGAGTGTGTATGGGAACTACCCGGGGCCGATCGATCTTTTCAAACAACACTTCCAGACAGATCTCGCGGCGGCGGCGAAGAGTGGTGCGGCGGGTGAGCTGCCGTTTGGCGTGGGTTACCAATGGCGGCCGGGCGTGTCTTCCCTGATCGTGAGCACGGCCTACAGTGCGGTGCCAAAGGCGGTGCCGGTGGAGGAATGAGCTTTCCTTCACGTGTTTTTTGAGCCCCGGAAGGGAGATTTAAAAGAGCGCTGACACCCGATTCTTCTCACAGACGTAGAAAGGGACGCGTCTGAGGTTTCGTTTGACTGCTCCCTCTCCCGCCGTCCTTTCCTTTTCCACACCATGACACCTGAAGAAGCCCAAGCCCAACTCGACCAAAACGTACGCGACATCATCCAGTGGCATTTTTCCCCTGAAACCGGCTGCCCGTTCTGGCTGGACTGGGCGCAGAAAAACTTCGACCCACGCGGCAAGGTGAACAGCTATGCGGACATCATCGCTCACTTCCCGCATTTCCAGGATGAGTGGCTGCGTGATCTCCAACCGGAAGTCTGGGTCCCAGCGGCATTCAAAGGCAAGCCGTTCAACATTTTCGAAACCGGTGGCACGACGGGCATGCCGAAACAGCGCATCGGCTGGAATGATTTCCGCGTCGATTACGAAGAGTTCAGCCACAAACTGGACGACGCTCATTTCCCACCGGGACAATCCTGGATCATGGTCGGACCGACAGGACCACGCCGCCTGCGCCTCGCAGTGGAACACTTGGCGAACTACCGCGGAAGCTCGTGCTACTTTGTCGATCTGGACCCACGCTTTGTGAAAAAAGTGATCTCGAACAAGCAGTTCGAAGTGGCCCGTGCCTACATGGACCATGTGGTGGATCAGGCGGTGACACTGCTGAAGAATCGCAAGATCTCCGCCATTTTCACCACGCCGAAGCTGCTCGAAGCACTAGCTGAAAAAGTGGATCTCTATAGCGTTGGCATTCGCGGTTGCTTCGTCGGCGGCACCACGATGACTCCTCAATACGTGCGCTTCATCATCGAAGAAGTGTTGGAGAACCGCATCGGCTTTTACCCGACGTATGGCAACACCTTGATGGGTCTGGCCGCGAGTGTGCCGCTGACGCCGGAAGACAATTTCTCCATTTCCTACTACGCGCCACAGCCACGTGCGGTGCTGCGTGTGGTGGACCCGAATCAAACCGACAAAACAGTGGAGTATGACGCCTGGGGCCGAGTCGAACTGACGACTCTGACGAAGGAGTTCTTCATGCCGCGCTTCCTGGAGCGAGATGAAGCCATGCGCCGCAAGCCACGTGATCGCTACGCATGGGATGGCGTGGCCGATGTCCGCCCGTTTGGTGCGATGGAGAAGACCATCGTCGAAGGGGTGTATTAACGCTCTCAAATCTCACTCATCACCCCAGCGAGCTTCACAGCCGCTGGGGTTTTTCATGTCATTGGGTCAGGCTCAAAGCGCCACCGATTTCAGATTTCGGACTTGCCCCGCCCCGTAGGCTGTCAAACATGACGCCCCACCTCTATCCCACCATGATTCGCCGTTCCTTCTTCACCCTGCTGGCCGTCATGGCTAGCCTCACCGCTCAGGCTGCTGATGCACCCAAGAAACTGCTCGTCGTCACCGTGACGACCGGCTTCCGCCACTCTTCCATCGAGACCGCTGAAAAGGTCTTGGCAGAGCTGGGTAAAAGC
>JAIXVB010000144.1 GCA_027483245.1 Verrucomicrobiaceae bacterium
CGCAGATTGCGATCCTTCGTCACCTCCGAAACCGTGACAAATGGCGGGATCAGGTTCGGGGCCGTGGCCATGTAGCTAGCGCACTGTTCGTCAAAGGCCAGCGATCCCGATCCCAGTTTAGGCAGGGTGATGCGTTCATCTTTCGTCAAGTTGATGAGGAAGGGCAGCAGAGCATTGATCTCTGCAAACTTCGTCATGATGGCCGTCTTATTCGCTGCGGTCACTTCAGCACTGATACGGTTATCGTTGGGCATGATATTAGGTGTTTTATTTGTGCTTGCCTCGCCATTCCATAGCGCTCCTGGCGTGGATGAATTCCACACCAACCCTGAGTTTCATGTCAATGGTTCCGGCATAAGAATGGATTTTGCATGATCTACCCGAGTTTTGGCAATGGATATTTTCGGGGGAAGATCGCTTACGAAGGTAAAATTTGTGACAGCAGCTCAGAAGTGCTTCAACGTGCGGAATGCCCGCGACTAACTGTCCGAAGGTCGCTTCGCAGAAACTCACGCTTAATTTGTTCCGATATGCCTACGATAGTCAACCTTGGCGGCCCCTTTTACCCGGCCTACAAATCGAAGAATCCTACGTTTAGTGCTGACACCTTTGCGTGTGCGGAAACGACGGTGAGCCAGTTGCTTCACACGGCCACTACCTCGGACCATCCGGGAATGCTCCTGGGCAAGGTGCAGAGCGGGAAGACACGCACCTTCATCAGCATTTTGGCGGTAGCTTTCGATAATGGTTACGACATTGCGATTGTTCTCAGCAAGAACTCCAGGGCGCTCATTGAGCAGACCACAAAGCGGCTTCATTCTGAGTTTGCTGACTTTGTAAACGACGGGGAGATGGAGATTTATGACATCATGCACGCCCCGGAGTTCTTTGAGGCGAACGAGCTGGAGTCGAAACTGATCTTCGTGGCCAAAAAGCAGTCGGATAACCTGCGCAGACTCATTGATCTCTTCTCCGAAAACTGCCCGGCGATGGCGAGTCGGCGAGTGCTCATCATCGACGATGAGGCGGACAATGCCTCCATCGGTTACACGAACAAACAGGGCTTGATTGAGGCAAACAAGATCGCAGCTCAGATCAGCGATCTTCGCCAGGCGATTCAGCAGACCTCTTTCCTCCAGGTCACGGCCACACCGTATTCCTTGTATTTGCAGACGGCGGAGGTCGATGTGTCGAACCGCACGAGTTTCTCGCCCACACGCCCGAAGTTCACGGAGCTTGTGCCTGTGCCGCCGGAGTATGTCGGCGGCGACACTTACTTTGGCGAGGCTGCCCGCAGTGCAGATGACACGCTGCAAAGCCTCATTCATTACACGGTCGATCATCGTGAGTTCGACCGCCTCAAAAGCGATGACCGCCGCCGCTTCAAGGTGGAGGAGGCCATGACTTCGCTTGCCGTTGAAGGCTATCGCCATGCGTTCGTCACCTTCATCGTCGGCGGCTGCATTCAGCGGATCAATGGCATCAAGGCCGGGGCAAAGCCACGGAAGTTGAAATACTCCTTCCTGCTGCACTCGGAGGCGGGCAAAGGCGCACACAACTGGCAGGAGACACTCACCGTCACCCTCAAGGAAAAGCTCACGGAGGCTGCCAGCGCGGATGCGGCGAGTTTTACCGACCTCGTGCGTGCCTCGTATGATGACCTCCGCCGTTCCCTGGTGCTAGATGCACAACCGGTCCCCACGTTTGGCGAGGTGCTCGCAGCGGCCAAGGCTGCTGTCACGGAAGGCCAGATTTCCATCAAGAAAGTGAACTCCGATGACGATGTCGCTGCCCTGCTCGACAACTCCGGCCAGCTCAAGCTGAGCAACACCTTCAATGTCTTCATCGGCGGGCAGGTCATCGACCGAGGGGTGACTTTGGCGAACCTGATCGGCTTCTACTATGGACGCAGGCCGAACCGCTACCAGCAGGACACCGTGCTCCAGCATTCACGCATGTATGGCTATCGTCGGCCTGACCTTGCCGTGACAAGGTTCTACACTTCTCCGGCCATTCGCCATGCCATGTTCCAGATGGAGGAGTTCGATTCCACGCTTCGTGGCACCTTTGAGTCCGCAAAGGCAGCGGGCACGGATGCCTCCGTTCAGTTCATTGGTCGTGCGGGGGATGGCTCCATCATCCCGTGCAGCCCGAACAAGATCCTCATCGCCACCACGCAGACCCTTCGTCCGTTTAAGCGCCTCCTGCCTGTAGGCTTCCAGACCTTCCACCGCACCGGCAAAAACGGCATTGGCAAGACGATTGAGGCGTTGGATGTCCGTGTCCTCGAACTCTGCGGCTTCAATGCGGATGCCCCTGCGCTTGTGCCGCTTCAGACCGCGCTTGACCTCCTGGCGCAGATCGAGACCACGCTGGATTTCCCTGAGGATGATGCACCGCCATTTCCCTGGGATGCCGCAAGGGCAGCGCTTTGCCATCTCTCCCAGCAGCACCCAGACGCCGCCCAGCGGGGCCAAGTTCTGCTCTGGGCTGCGCGGGATCGTAAATCTGCCCGCATGGCGGCTCCGGGATCACACGCCACCTACATCGAGACGCCAGACTCGGAGAAGACAGAGGGTGTTTTGACCCGCACTCATGCCATCAGCCACCCCATCCTGTTTCTCCTGCGTCAGGATGGCGAAAAAGAGAAGGGCTGGAATGACACGCCTTTCTACTGGCCAGTGATCCGTGCTCAGGCCAATAAACATCCGGCTGTTTACACTTCCGAATCCATTTAAGCCCGCTTACTGACTGCCATGCTACCGCCTTCACTTTCACCTGATGCACGCGCCCTTCACGCCGTTTTGCCTGTAGATGGCTCCACCGCTGGCAATATCGGCTTGAGGAATCAACTGGGCTGGGAGGAGGCCCGCTATGATGCGGCTCGGGAGGAACTGGATGCGGCGGGGTTGGTCTCTCGTGGTCGTGGCAAAGGTGGTAGCTTGGCACGGTTCAGTGCTGCTCCTTCTGCGCCCACTGGCTCGGGAATGCTGCCCTTGGGCGCGGTGGAGGGAGAGATGTTCCCGGCGGAGGACGTGACGGCCTTCGCGCCGGTGCAAGCTGCTCCGGCACCGAAAGCGCCGAAGAAAGCGCCGAAGCCCGAGGGCACGCCGGTCACGGTGCATGAATACAAGGACGCCACGAGGAAGAACCTGCCGCCTGCGGGTCTGGCCGTTGCGGACAAGGCCATCGTGGGGGAGAAGCAGAGCTTCGCCTATGATCCGCATCTCACGCCGGTGCTGCGCTTTGATGAAAGCGGGGCCACGGATGAACTCACCGCTGATGCAGAGGCGCTGCTGAAGAAGGCGCAAACGGCAGTGCTCAGTGCGGATGAGATCGCCGTGCTCACCGCTGCGCTACGGGCACGGCAGCCGTGGCTGGAGTGGGCGGGGAAGCAGGAGCAGCCGACGTTTGAGGTCGATCCCGTGGCGCTTCACATCCATGAGCGCATCAGTGCCCAGGCCATCCTGGCCGGAGCGCGGCGGGAGCATGGGCAGCGGGACTTCTTTGCTGATCCTCGGCTGGATGCCGCGCAGGCCAGCCAGTTCTACAAGTATGATGTCGATTGGGCCAACCGCCTCATCCTGGGCGACAGCCTGCAAGTGATGAGCAGCCTCAGCCGCCGGGAGGGGCTGGCGGGCAAGGTGCAGATGATCTACTTCGACCCGCCCTACGGCATAAAGTTCCGCTCGAACTGGCAAAATGAAGTGGGTAAACGTGATGTGGGAGACAAGGACGACGATCTTTGCCGCGAGCCCGAGATGATTCGCGCCTATCGCGACACCTGGACACTCGGCGTCCACTCCTACCTCGCTTACCTGAAGCAGCGGCTTATCCTCGCCCGCGACCTGCTCACGGACTCCGGCAGTATCTTTGTGCAAATCAGCGATGAGAACCTGCATCGGGTCCGGGCGGTAATGGATGAGGTGTTTGGGGCGGAGAATTATCTCCGGGTCGTTGATGTCGCCAAAACAAGCACTGCGTCCGGTGACTTCCTGCCAATCGTTGGCGATTACCTAATTTGGTATGCCAAAGATGCATCAAAGGCAAAGACTCGCCATATCCTGGGGCAGAAGATTGTAGGTGGCACAGGAGGAACTGGGCTAACTCACTATGAAGAGGAGAGCGGACATATCCGACCTTTGGGAACAGCAGCCAATGATCTTACTGCATCAGGAGACATGCCCATTCTTGGGTTTGGTGATATCACGTCATCGAAACCACCTGGCAGCTTTCCTGTCCCATTCCGTGGCAGGGAGTTCACACCGAAAAAGCGTTTTTGGAGCACGGGGGAAGAGGGTATGAAACGGCTGCTCGCGGCAGAGCGTGTTGGCGGTAGCGACACTGGATTGAGCTATAAACGCTACCAGTCCGACTACCCCTATTATCCACTAACAAACATGTGGACTGACACGGTGGGGCAGAATCAGTTTGGTGGTTCAAAGCTCTATGTAGTTCAAACCGCGCTTACTGTTATTCAGCGCTGCATGATGATGACCACGGACCCCGGCGACCTCGTGCTGGACCCGACGTGCGGGAGCGGGACGACGGCGTATGTGGCGGAGCAGTGGGGGCGACGTTGGATCACCATCGATTCCTCCCGCGTTGCCGCCGCCATCGCCCGGCAGCGGCTGCTGACGGCCTGCTTTGACACTTACAAGACGAAGGACCCGAGCGCTGGGGTGGACCCCAGCGCACCGCTGAATCCCCGGCACGGTTTTACCTACCGCAGCGTGCCGCACATCACGCTCAAGAGCATCGCCCAAAACAAGGGCTTGGACCCGATCTTTGCTAAGCATGAGCCGGTGCTGGCGGAGAAGTTGACGGCGCTGAATGCGGCCCTGAATAGCGTGACACCCGCGATCCGTGAGTCGATGGTGACGAAGCTGGTGCAGAAGCACCGCGAAGAAGGGGCCAACGAGGTGACCGACGCCGACCAACGGCGATGGCTTTTACCCGACACAGACCCGAGCCTGATCCAGCCGATGGCGGCTAAGAAGCCGTTCAAAGGCATCACGCCCGGGCAGGTGAAGAACTACCGTGAAGCTATCCCCGCAGGCGAATGGAAGGAATGGGAAGTGCCCTTCGATACGGATGCCGATTGGCCGAAGCCGCTGGCCGAAGCTTTGACCGCCTACCGTGCCGCTTGGCGGGCGAAGATGGATGAGGTGAATGCCTGCATCCAAGCCAACGCGGAACAGGAAGACTTGGTGGACCAGCCCATCCCGGTGCCCGGCGTGGTGCGGGTGAGCGGCCCCTTCACCGTGGAAAGTGTGCGCCCGCTGGAAGACTCGATGATTGGCGCGGTGCATGAGGAGCCCAGCCCCATCGGAGGTGCGCCGGATGTGCTGCAAGAAACCTTCGACAATGAGGAGACCGAGGACACCAGCCGAGACATCTCGAACGCGAGCAGCCATATCGACCGCATGATCGCGTTGCTGCGGCATGACGGGGTGCGTTTCCCCAACAACAAGCATCTGATCTTCACCCGGCTCGATCCCGTGGATGCGGAGTTCATTCACGCGGAAGGAACGCCCGTGGATCAAGCCGAGCGCCGCGTGGCCGTGGTGGTGGGACCGGAGCATGGAGCCATCACCGGCTACCAAGTGGAGCGGGCGAAGATCAGCGCCTACCAGCGTGGCTATGACGAGGTGATCTTCGCAGGATTTGCCTTTGATGCGTCCTCGCAGGACCGCATTCAGGAAGCACAAGCTATTGCCGAAAGCGGCGGCGGCCCACTCTTCCACATGGCGCACATCCGCCCGGACGTGCTGATGGGTGATCTGCTCAAAGGCAACAAGGGAGGCAAGAAGGCCGCCACCGCGCAGGCCAGCCAGCAGATCTTCACCGTCTTCGGCCAACCGCGCACGAAGATCGAGGAGAAGGCGGGCGAACTCATCGCCCACATGGAAGGTGTGGACATCTACGACCCGGTCAAAAATAGCCTGGAAGGCACGAAAGCCGACAAGGTGGCCGCGTGGTTCCTGGACACCGACTACGACGGGCGCACCTTCCACGTCTGCCAAGCTTTCTTTCCGGACAAGAGCGCGTGGGAGAAGATCGCCAAAGCGCTCGGCAGCACGGTGGACGAAAGCGTGTGGGAAACTTTCGCCAGCACGAGCAGCCTGCCCTTTGCCCCCGGCAAGCATGGTCGGGTGGCCATCAAGGTCATTGATCCGCGCGGGAACGAGGTGATGGCGGTGCATCGGATCTAAGCAGCCATGAGTGACGAACCACCCTCCAAGTCCCAACTGCTGATTTACCAAACCACCGATGGCCGGATCAAGCTGGACGTGCGCTTTGAAGGCGAGACCGTCTGGCTGACGCAGCAGCTCATGGCGGAGCTGTTTGCTACCTCCAAACAAAACATCGGCCAGCACTTGAAGAGCATCTTTGAGGAGGGAGAGCTGCTGGAGGCTTCAGTGGTAAAGCAACACTTTACTACTGCGGCAGACGGCAAGAACTACCGAACCAACTTCTACAATTTGGACGCCATCCTCTCCGTCGGCTACCGGGTTAGAAGCGCCGTGGCCACGCAGTTCCGCATCTGGGCCACCCAGCGGCTGCGGGAATACATCGTGAAGGGTTTCCTGCTGGATGATGAACGGCTGAAAAACCCGGACCTGCCGTTTGATTACTTTGAGGAACTGCTGCGGCGCATCCAGGACATCCGCACGTCCGAGCGTCGCTTCTACCAGAAGATCACGGACATTTATGCGACGAGCATCGACTATGATCCCACGCACGATGCCAGCATCCGCTTCTTCAGAACGGTGCAGAACAAGATGCACTGGGCCATCACCGGGCAGACCGCAGCGGAGATCATCGTCAGCCGTGCGGACAGCAGCAAGCCACACATGGGACTGACGAACTGGCGCGGAACCAAGGTGCGGAAGGAGGACGTGGCCATCGCCAAAAACTACCTCACGGAGGATGAACTCGCCGCGCTGAACAACCTGGTGGAGCAATACCTCGTCTTCGCAACGGGCCAAGCCATGCGACGGATTCCGATGAAGATGGCAGACTGGATCAGCAAGCTGGACAGCTTCATGACCCTGAATGACAGAGATATCCTCACGCACGCAGGCCGCATCTCTCACGAACTGGCACTGGCTCATGCGGGTGCCCAATACCAGACCTTCCACCAGCAGCGTCTCGCCACAGAAGCGGCAGAGCCGGATGACTTCGAGCGCGCGGTGAAAAGCCTGCCCGCAGCCACACCCGCCAAAAAACGCACCCCTCGCAAAAAGCCCTGACCCATGGCCCGCCAACCCACGATGACCGCTCAGCAGGAATTGCCCATCCAGGCACCTGTGGAGCAACCGATCCTCAACAGCCCCTACTACGAACCCAAGGAGCACTGGGTCTATGACAAAGCGGGCAAAGCAAACCGCATCGGCGGGCGTCGTTCAGCCCGCTATTGGTGGACCACTCAGCGCACCGTGACGGGCCAGCAGGAACTGGAAGGGATCGGCTCCGACTTCGGAAGCGAGCCCTTGCCTCTGGTGAATGCACTGCGTGCTGATTTGGCAAAATGGCGGAAGTCTGGCTACGAGAACGCCACCACGACAACCAAGGATCTGCTGCGTCATTGGAACTCGAAGGACCGGAATCGGCGGCTGTTTTTCTGCCAGATAGAGGCTGTGGAGACCATCATCTACATCAACGAAATCCTGGCGGCAGGACGCACCATCCGCGGCAATGCGGATGTGACGGTGGAGGACTACCAGAAAATGCTGCGCGGCGAGAAGCCTGCACTGGCGCACATGATGGGCGATGCCTTCTTCCCACGTCTCTGCGATGTGGAGACACGAGAAGATTGGAAGTCGCTCACACGCATCGGCTGCAAAATGGCGACGGGATCGGGTAAGACCGTGGTGATGGCGATGGTGATCGCCTGGGCCTTTTGCAACCGAGGTCGAGTGCCCGGTGATAATCGTTTTCCCAACACGGTGCTGGTCTGCTGCCCCAACCTGACGGTGAAAGAGCGCCTGCAAGTGCTACGCCCCGACAACGTCGGCGGGAACTACTATGAGCAGTTCGACATCGTCCCTGCACGGATGCGGCCACTGCTCTATCAAGGCAAGGTGGCCGTCACCAACTGGCACGCCTTTGCCCCCGAATCACCCCACGCCGAGGGCGGCACGAACTACGCCGTGGTGAACAAAGGCGAGGAAAGCGCGGATGCTTTCTCGCGGCGTGTGCTCAAAGACTTGCATGGACGTGGCTCCATTCTGGTGATGAACGATGAAGCCCACCACGCATGGCGGCCTGCTCCGCCTGAGAAGGCTGTGAACGTAGGCAAGGTGGATGAGGACACGGTGGAAGGCGTGACGGACGAAGAAGCCAAGGAAGCAACCGTGTGGGTCGAAGGTCTCGACAAGCTGAATCAAGGCGTGGGCGTGGCCGCTTGCATCGACCTGTCTGCGACGCCGTTTTACCTCAATGGCTCAGGGCATATCCCAGGCTCACCGTTTCCGTGGCTGGTGTCTGACTTTGGTCTAGTGGATGCAATCGAAAGCGGCATCACCAAGATTCCCCGCTTGCCCGTGTCCGATGAATCCGGGCGGCCCGATCCGAAGTTCTTCCGCCTGTGGGATGAGATCAAATCAAAGTGCCAGCCAGCCGACAAGGTGCGTGGCAAGCCGAAGCCCGAGGTTGTATGGCGTGAGGCCAACGCCGCCTTCCTGACGCTGGCTGCCGAGTGGCAGGAGCGCTACAAGTATCACGAGGGTGCCAAAACAGGGCAGCAGTTCATTCCGCCCGTGATCATCGTGGTCTGTGACAATGTGCAGATCGCGCAGGTGTTCTTTGAGATGATCTCCGGCGAGACAGAAGAAGAAATCGAAGATGCTGAGGGCAAGAAGACGAAGGTGAAGCGCTACAATCCGGGTGGCGTTCCTTTCCCCCTGCTGGCCAACACCGAGAAGAAGACGGTCACGCTGCGCATTGATACCGCGCTCTTGAATGAGGCGGAGTCAGCCGAAGGCAATACCAAGATCAAAGAAGCCCAACGCCTGCGGGAGCTGGTGGCGAATGTCGGCACGAAAGGCACGCCCGGTGAGGACATCCGCTGCGTGGTTTCGGTGCAAATGCTCACTGAAGGCTGGGACGCGAACAACGTGACGCAGATTTTAGGACTGCGTGCTTTTGGCAGCCAGCTTCTCTGTGAGCAGGTGGTGGGGCGTGGTCTCCGCCGCATCGACTACACGCCGGATGCCAACGAAATGCTGAGTCCCGAGTATGTCGATGTGTTCGGCATTCCGTTCTCGGTGATCCCCTTCAAAGGCAGGCCCAAGGACACTCCTGAACCCGAGGACAAACCGAAGAACCACGTCAAGGCCCTGCCTGAGCGCTACAAGTATGAGATTCGCTTCCCCCGAGTGACCGGCTATGTGGTGGATTTGGGCCGCCCTGCGGTTAGTTGTGATGTCAGCAAGGTGGAACACCTCACGATTCAAACTCTGGAGAACCCCACTGAGGTGTTTGTATCGCCGCAGGTCGGCATCCGCACGGGCGATTTGGGCTCATTGAGCTTCGAGACGACTAAGCTCGACCGCGAGGAGTTTTACGCAAACCATCACTTCCAAACGGTCCTATTCGAACTGACACGCGTGATCGTGAATAGACTGACAGACACTGCCGACGCAAGGTTTCGCCTCTTCTCAAGACAGCAGTTATTCCCCCAGGTTCTGAACATCGTGCGCGAGTATGCCGACACCCGAATCGAGTGGAATGGAGTCGATAAGCGCGAACTGGCGCTGGTGAAGTATGCGCAGCCGCTCGTCGAACTGCTCACGGCAGCCATCGTCCCTGACGATGCTCGTGGCGAGCCGCCTATCCTCCCTGTCATCGACCGCTTCAACCCGTGGGGTAGCTCTGCGGATGTCACGTTCAGCACCCAACGCGAATGTCATCCAACGATGAAGAGCCACGTCGATCAGGTGGTGCTTGATACGCAGCAATGGGAGCGCTCGGTGACCTTCCGGCTGGAAAGCAGCGAGGTGGTGGCCTTCTACGTCCGCAATGACCACCTCGACTTTTCCATCCCCTATGAGTTCATGGGCGTCTCTCATCTATTCTTCCCAGACTTCATCGTGCGGCTCACCAACGACGTGAACCTAATTTTGGAAGTGAAGGGCATGATCAATGAACAGCAGAAGGCCAAGTTTGAGGCCGCCAAGCGCTGGTGCAAAGCCGTCTCCAACTGGGGCAAAGCAGGCCGTTGGGAGTTTCACGTCGGCAAGGCCCCTGAAACGGTGAAGATGGAGTTGAAGCACTGGGCGGGACTGTAGGACTGATCCAAGTCGCATGGCGGCAAGGTTAGGCAGATGAAGCCGCCTTTGATCCAGCCGATGGATTCCCGGCTGATGTTGAGTAACTAGGTGTCAGGCTAGCAGCCGCTTCGGCGGCTGGGTCTGGTGGTTCTCGTTCGCTTCGTGAACTTCACCACCGGCTCATGTCTTTCAAGCCTCCGGCTCGGATGAGGCATTCATATCCTGCTTCCCTTCGGGTTAAGCCACGCACTGAGTGCCTTCACGTTCTGCATGAAGGCGAGGCTGTTGATCACGCCACCCGTGATTTGTTTCATTTCCAATGAATGAATCATATCAACATCGCTGAAGGGTCTGGGCTGGAAGCTTGGCTGACCATGGTCACCTAGCACGAGGTGTTTTTCTTCACCGAAAAAGATGTCTAACGCTGAATGGAATAAATCGCGGGTCCTGGCTCTAAACTGACATGCGGTTCATTTTTCTATTTCCATGCCTGGTGGGATTGAGTGCCTGTCAACCTGTAGGGATCACTCATCAGGGGACTCTCAGGCGGAACATTTTCCAATTCGATGGGAGTGGCACCCGCTCCTATGAATGCAGTTTGACCGGTCAACTTGAAACGGGGCGTCTTTCATCTTCCAGAGTTGCGGCCGGTGGCTGCTCTTCATGCCGTTAAACATCATGAAAACTCTGAGCGTGATCATGTTCTTGATGGCTGTGTCCGTCGCATCAGCGGATCCGGGTTTCAGCGGGCAGCAAGAAGCAGAGTCCTCGGTGGAGATACTATCCACCGACGATATCAATGTCCGGTCATATTCATGGAAGTATTCAGCCACTCAAGGCCCCTGGGAAGTGGAAGTGGGCCTCGGTTTGAACACGTATGACCTCGATTATTCACCAGTGCTTTTTGGGACCGATGTCGCACTTCGTGAAGACACCACGCTTCTGAATCTAGGCCTTACGCGACGCTGGAGCTCTGAGTGGTCGGGGCTTTTGCGCTTCAACGCTTATGAAGGCTATTCCGATTATCGGTCGATCTGGATTGCTGAATTCTACCAGCAGTTCTTCGGTGGCTTCCAAGATTACTACGCACCGGATCCAAACGGCCAATCCCTCGGCGCGACCCTCAAATGGGACTATCTGCCAAACTCTGGCAGTCTGGCTTTATCCCTGGACTTGGGCAGAGACGAAATCGCGCCAGGCTGGAGTTTTAATTCAGCCACTGGAAAGCCTGAACCAGGCCGTGAGAGCCTCGACACGGTTTCAGTGGGTCTGCGTCTTGAGCAGGCGCTGAATGGCTGGTTGAAGAGTGAAGCAGAGGTGACTTTTCGTCAGATTTCGAACCGCGATCCTCGCTTTGGTGCCCGCCATTCATGGGCGGCTGTTGCTGGGCCGGTAGGCTTCCGGATTGGGGGTGGTTACACGCAAGAAGCTCCATCGTTCGATGCGATGTATGGAACAGCGTTGGTGGATTGGAAAATCCAGCCAGAGTGGACGTGCCATCTCGGTTACAGGATCTATCGGGACAGTGGTGAAATCCAGGCGTCAGGATTCAATGCCTTGGCTCCACCGGTTGATTCGACGGAACTCTTCGCAGGTCTTCAATGGGATCGTGGAGACTTGAGCATTAGCACTGGCGTGGGGCTGCTGAAAACAGATTACGAGCCCCTTTCTGAAGACAACGAATTCTTCGGGAATCTCTACCGTGACCGCAACTGGTGGACTTTCAGAATCGCTGTCTCGCTAAAATTTTAACACGAAAACCACTCCATGAATCCCATGAAGATCCTTGCGTCATTGATACTCTCTGCATCGCTCGCAACCGCCTCCGAAATACCTGTCGGTCATGTGGCCATCGAGCAGCTTTTTGCGACCCGTTCCGGAAGTCAGTTTGTGAATACGAACCTCCAAACTTACGATGGCAAGATCCTCGTCATCATGCTGATGACGCCTTGGTGCCCCTTTTGTCAAAGCAACGCCAGCGCAGTGGGAGATGGACTTTTGTCCCACTTCAATTCGAGTTCGCGTGGTATCTTGACGGGAAAAAATGCGCATGGGGTGCCCATCGAAAGCGTGCTGCTGTCCACGGAAGAAGCAGCGCAGTGGGACAGCGTGAACGCAAGTTTCGCGTCATCCAATGGCTTCGGAAAATGGGGTCTGGACGCGAACGCAATCCGAGGTAACCCACGCCGATTACTGGGCTACTTCCGGGGTGGTTTCATCAACTCTTCGAATCTCTACAGTTGGGGGGAAGACCGCCGACGAGTCATTGTGCTCAACATGGTCAGGAACTCCGGCACCCATGAGTATCGAGAAATCGTCATCAACCAAAACTCTTACTCTTCCGGTGACAACGCCACCGCTCGGGAGGCGATCGACGCGATCCAGCCGAGGTCTGTCTCCATCCCCGCCGCTATCACCACACAACCCGTCTCCACAGCCATCAACAGGGGGCATTCGGCCACATTGACCGTCACCGCCACGGGTGATGACCCGTTGAATTACGCGTGGTTTCTTGGGACAACGGGTGACACAAGCCAGCCTGTGGGAGCCAATGACGCTTCCTTCACAACACCTGCACTCACCGCGACGACCAGTTTCTGGGTGCGAGTCTCGAATGCCGCGAATCTCACCGGCGAGGACTCGGCCACCGCTACAATCACGGTTCTGCAACCCGCAGCGATCACCGCATCTCCAGCATCCGTGGTGGTTAAAAATGGGCAAACAACGACCCTATCTGTCGCTGCCAGTGGTGACGGTTCACTCCGCTACCAATGGTATGAAGGTGCCAGCGGTGTGACATCCACGCCCGTTGGCAGCAATAGCCCCACCTTCACGACTCCTGGAATCACAGAGACAAAAAACTATTGGGTCAGAGTCACCAATGCCGCCAACCCAGCGGGTGCTGATTCAGCAGCGGCATCCGTCTCTGTGCTCAAGGTCACCCCTCCCTATGCCCATGCCTTGAGCCTGACCGAAAATCTGTTCACGGTCAGTAGCCGAGGCTTAGCAGGGAGCACTTATTTGGGTTGGGATACGTTCAACGAAGCTCTGGATCGCGGTAGCCCGATCCAGGACGGCACGCCCGATCTTGGAACGAACCTAGCTGGGGCATTTTTCCAGACGACGAATGAGCAGGACCACGTCCTCGAGGATGGAAACTTCTTCTTCGACAATGGTAGCCTAGCGGAACAGATCATAGTTCCGACGGCAGGGACCGTGGGCTCGGCGGGTTTTACCACTCTCGTTTTACAAATCGCCGCGATCCCTGGAACAGGCCCCTTCCCGGCCGCAATCACACTCGACAGCATCAATGGTAATACTCCAACAGTGGTGCAGGCGGTCAATGCTTTGGGTGATGGGCAGCTTTGGGCCAAGTGGGATCTTCCTGGCCATCAGGCAAGCTACACGATCACGATGACTGGCCCCACGAACCAAGCAGGATTTAGCTTCGACAAGGTCATTGTGGACACACACTACAACGAGACAGCCTACCTCCCAGATAGCGTGGCTGCTTTGCCACCCGAGATCCGTACAGCAGCTAACCTGCAACCGCGTTTGGTCGGAGTAAACATGAGCCAGCAGCTGGAGGCCACGGGCGGCACGGCTCCATATCAGTTTGTCGTGAGCGCAGGGAGCTTGCCCGCAGGCTGCAGCCTTAGCTCTGCCGGACTGATCACGGGTGCACCGATGTCGATAGGCACCAGCAACTTCACCGTGAAAGTGACGGACGCGGATGTCTTGATTGGATCGAAAGTTTTGAGTCTGACGGTCACGACAGCACCTCAAATCACCACCCCATCGCCATTATCGGCAGGGCTTTTGAGCAGCAGCTACGATGCAGCATTCTCGGCCACTGGTGGCACCGCACCCTATACCTATGCTTTGTCGGCAGGCACACTGCCCGCTGGTATCACTCTCAGCGAGACTGGAGTCCTGTCAGGCACTCCCACCGAGACAGGCACGAGCAGCTTTACTTTGGAACTACGAGATCAGCTTGGCTTTACCTCAACCAAAGATTTTAGTCTTCGTGTCAGCGATCTGCGCCTTCTCACACCCAGCCTGCTAACGGCCGTGAAGAGGGTCGCTTTCAGTCACACGTTGAGGGGCAACGGCGGCACTGCCCCCTATACATGGTCCTTGAGCCGTGGCACCTTGCCTGCGGGTTTGAGTCTTAGCCCTGCAGGTGTCATTTCAGGTGCTCCAGGCATCACGGCTGCCAGCTCGACGTTTTTGGTTAGCCTGGCTGATAACACGGGCCTTTCGGTGACGAGAGAGCTTACTTTGGCAGTGTCGGATGTTTTTATACCGCCTGTGCTTGAGCCCATTTCATTTCCGACTTTGACCATCGGCTCCACTTTCAGCCATACCCTTGCTGCGCAGAATCAACCCAAGACTTTCGTCGTCACGGGACTGCCTTCAGGCGTGACTTTTTCCGCCACCACGGGCGTCATCTCAGGCCGTCCGCGTGTCAGTGGGCTGTATAATGTGCAGGTGCGAGCCATCAATGCCGGAGGATC
>JAIXVB010000636.1 GCA_027483245.1 Verrucomicrobiaceae bacterium
TCGGTGAAAATGTAGGGCAGGCAGGTCCGCATCTCCACGACCGTCGGCGGACGATTCGAGTTGCCCTGATTCTCCATCGCAGGCCGGAATTTGCAGATGTTGCTGATGTAGATTTGGCTGCGATCCAGCCCCATGGCCTTGATGATGCCGGTGAGTTTTTGTCCCGCAGGACCGACGAAAGGCTCACGCTGACGCTCTTCTTCGGAACCAGGTGCCTCGCCGATGAACATGATCTCGGCATCAGGATTGCCGACGGCGAACACCATCGTTTGCCGCAGGGTGCCGAGCGCACGTGCCTCGGCAGAGTTTTCGGCGAGTTGGGCGAGAGCCGCCAGCTTCTCGGCTTTGTTTTCTCCCGGCACCTCAAGGATCTGCGCCGTTGGAACTTTGGCTGTTGGGGCGCGCTCCGCGAAAAAGACTGGAGATTGCGGCGCGGGTTTCTGTGGCACAGGGGTAGCCGCGACCATGGAGCGACTCTCTTCTCTCGGCGGGACACCACCCTCACGGCGGTGATTTAGCCGATCTACCATGCCCGGTCTTAGACCCACGTGAGTTTGCCCAGCGACTTGGCGTTGTTCGAGGTAACTTTTGAGGAGTCCGACAGCTTCGTTCGACATGGGGAATGGGTGGCGCGTTTCAGCGGCTTGTCCAATGACTGCCAGTTCACTTTTTCTTGCCCGCCTTGGACTCCGTGCCCGCCAAAATGCGCCCGATGTTTGTCCGATGCCGCACGATCACCAGCACCATGATCAAAACGCCAAAGCCCAGCATGACGAAATCCCACTGCGAAGACAGCGACATCTGAATCAGCATCGTCGCCACCACACCCACACCCGCCAGCATGGAGGCCAGTGAGACATAACGGGTGGTGAAGAAAAACAGCAGCCACACGGCCAGACCGCCCACCATTGCGACGGGTGCGATGCCCAGCAGCACGCCCGCCGTGGTGGCCACCCCTTTGCCGCCTTTGAATCCCAACCAAAAAGTAAACATGTGGCCCAAGACCGCTGACAAACCAGCCACGACCGCCCCCGCAGAGACGATTTCCACCGCAGCCCCTTGTTGGGTCAGAAAAAAAGCCGCTAACCAAGCCGGCAGCCAGCCTTTGAGCGCATCCAGAATGAACACCGGAATGCCAATCCCCTTCCCGAGCACTCGAATCGCATTTGTCGCGCCAATGTTGCCACTGCCATGCTGGCGAATGTCGATGCCCTTGAGCTTGCCTGCCCAATAACCAAAGGGTAGTGAGCCGCTAAGATAGCCGCCCACTGCTGAGATCAAAATTGCCACTGCCGGATTCATGGGCCGCTATCTATCCCGAGACTGGCCGACTACGCCAAGAGAAAAGTCATTCCAGCCAAGCACAGCCCAACTCGACGGCCACTTCATGCAGTCGCCGATCCTTTGTCCACAAAGGCACCCGATGAATCAGGCAACTGGCGAGCAACTGAATGTCATTCCAGCCAAGACCGCGCCCATAGAGCTTGCGATTCTCGATCAAAACCAGGGCCTCTTTTTCCGTCGCAGGTTCCACTCGCTCAAGTTCCCTCAGATCGGCGAGGAAGTTCGTGCGATTCGCCAAGCTACTGACCGCCAACTCGCCCATAACGATCCAGTGCATGAGGATTTCTCCACGCCACAGCATCTGCCCCAGCTTTGGGTCATCGTTTTTCCCGCTCAGGAAACCCACCCAGACATTGGTATCAGCGAGCACCATGGAGCGGAGATTCTTCAGCAACCTTAAAATCCAGAGGCGAGGCATCCAATGTCTCCTGCACAGGCCGTGTGCGAGGTGGAACGGTCAGATCTGGCATCGCGCCCCCGAGCGCCGAGAGACGGCGAGAGGATTCACGTGTGATGAGAGCCTCCAGTCCCAGGTGCACGAGTTTGGTTTTCTCAGTGATGCCCGTCAGCCTTCCAGCTTTCTGGATGAGGTCGTCATCCAAGAGTAAGGTAGTTCTCATGCACGATTTTGTGCATGCTGATATGCATCATCAAGTTCTTTTCACCGTTATCCGATTTTCCTGCTCAGAATTGGTATTTTTGCGCGATTCTCTGGCCGCTATTTTCACTCACATGCTTCGACCTGCCCTTCTCCTTGCATTTTTTGCCTCCTGCACGCTCAGCCACGCAGAAACCAAGCCGCTCAAAGCCCTCCTCGTCGCGGGCGGGTGCTGCCATGATTATGCCAAGCAACACGTCATTTTGAGCCAAGGCATCCAGGCGCGGGCCAATGTGCAGGTCGATGTGGTATGGACCGATGACAAGTCTGTAAACCCGCCCCTGCCGCTCTACGACAACCCGGACTGGGCCAAGGGCTACGACATCATCATCCACGACGAATGCGCTGCCGGACTCAAAGACCTGGGTGCCATCAAACGCATCCTGGACGTCCATAAAACCGTGCCTGCCGTGCATCTGCACTGCGCCATGCACAGCTTTCGCCCCGGTAACGACACGTGGTTCAAGCACCTCGGTCTGCAATCCAACTCGCACGGCCCGCAGGAGCCGATCGCGATCACGTTTGTGGACAAAGAGCACCCCATCACCAAGCCGCTCGCCGACTGGACCACGATCAAAGAGGAGCTTTACAACAATGTGAACGTCTTCGATGCCCAAGCGCTCGCCATGGGCAAGCAGGTGGTGAAACAGAAAGATGGCACGACCAAAGACGTGGAATACATCGTCGCCTGGATCAATGAAAAGCAAGGTGCCCGCAGCTTCAGCACCACCATTGGTCACAACAATGACACCGTCGCCGATGCGCGTTACCTCGACCTGCTGACTCGTGGATTGCTCTGGGCCATGGACAAGCTCAGCCCTGAATATCAAACGCCCTTCAAAGGTGAGAACAAGGTCACCTTTGTCGCCGCGAAGCCAATCGAGGCTCCAAAACCTGCGCCCACACCAAAAGACGCCACAGGCATCAAAGCGACCGCGAGCAGCGAGGAAAGTGGCAAGAACAACTTCGCCTGGCGAGCCGTGGACAATGACGAAAACACCCGCTGGTGCGCCAATGGCCCGGATTACCCGCAGTGGCTGCAGCTTGAGCTGGAAAAGCCGCAGACGCTCACGGGCATCGAGACCACCTGGGAAAACGGCGGCGTCTATCAGTTCAAAGTCGAAGGCAGCGCCGATGGCAAGACGTGGACCACACTCGTTGATGGCAGCGCGAACGAGAAAAACGCGCCTTACTCGAATGACTTCGCCAAGGCGGACGGCATCCGCTTTGTGAAGGTGCATGCGCTTGGCAAAAAGAGCGGCGGCTGGGCCAGCATCCGCGAGGTGCGGCTCAAAGGCCCGGGCATCAAAGGCATCGCGCCAAAGCTGAGCGCCGAGCAAAAGAAGGACTATGACAAGGCGAATGATCCCCATGCCAAGGAAGGCAACGTTGCGCCCAAGATCGTGAAGCTCACGCCAGAGGAAGAAGCGGCCATTTTGAAGGACGTGAAGGTCGCCGAGGGTTTCGAGGCCACACTTTTCGCCAACAGCGCCGCGGCGAACTATCCGGTCTTCGTCGCTGCTGCGCCCGATGGCACGCTTTACGTTTCCTCAGATGGCAACGGCTCGCTGGGTCGCAATCCGAAGCGCGGACGCATCATCCGTCTGCGCGATCTCGACAATGATGGACGCGCCGATGAAACGAAGGTCTTTTGTGAGGTGGACAGCCCGCGCGGCCTTGTCTGGGATCACGACCGTCTTTACCTCGTGCATCCGCCGCACCTCAGCGAGTTCATCGATGCCGATCACGACGGCGTCGCTGAAAAACAAAACATCCTCGTCAAAGACATCGCCTTTGGTTTCAAAGATCGCCCCGCCGACCACACCACGAACGGCCTCAGCCTTGGCATCGATGGCTGGCTTTACATCGCGGGCGGCGACTTTGGTTTCATGAAGGCCACCGGCACCGATGGCAAGACGCTCCAGCATCGCGGCGGCGGTGTCATCCGTGTGCGTCCCGATGGCACAGGCCTCGAAATTTACTCCACTGGCACCCGCAACATCTTGGAGGTCGCCATCAGCCCGCTGATGGACATCTTCGCCCGTGACAACACGAATGACGGCGGTGGCTGGAACGTGCGCTTTCACCACTTCACCGGCCTCGACGACCACGGTTACCCGCGCCTCTACAAGAATTTCAATGATGAGTGCATCCAGCCCCTAGCGGACTACGGAGGGGGTAGCGGCTGCGGCGCGGTTTACATCGACGAACCCGGCTTCGGTGCCTGGAACAATGCCCCCTTCACCGCCGACTGGGGCAGCGGTGCGCTCTGGCATCATCAGGTGAAGCCCAAAGGCGCGACCTTTGAGGAAACGCGCAAGCCGGAACCCTTCATCAAAATGACCCGCCCCACCGATGCCGATGTCGATGGCATGAGCCGCGTCTATGGCGCCAGTTGGAAAGGCGCCACCTTCAACTGGGAAGGCCCCGATGTCGGTTACATCGTGCAGGTGAAGCCGAAGGGCTTCAAAGCCGAGCCGCTGCCGGATTTCGCGAAGGCGAAGGATGAGGAGTTGGTGAAGGTGCTGGAGTCCGCGAGCAATCGCCGGAGGATGGAGGCGCAGAGGGAGTTGGTGAGGAGAGGTGTTAAATCCGAGCTCTTGAGTGGCCTCAAAGATCTTGTCGAAGGCAAAACGATCAGTCCTGAAGCGAAGACAGCGTCTCTCAATGTCATTGCTTTGGGAGCAACTCCCGAAGCTGCTTTTAAAGTCTTGGATCTGAATTCCGGTTCGCTCAAAGGTGAATCGGAGGCATTGACGATTGCCGCCCGTATTCGTGCATTGTCCGATGGTGTGAATGGCAAGTCACCGCAGGCCTCTGGACTGAAAATGGCTTTAGGTAGTGGAGACGATCGTGTAGCACTTCAGATTCTGCGTTCTGTCGCGAAACACAAACTTGAGTCTTTAGCCTTGGATACAGGAAGAGCGGTAACCGCTTCTGATGATGTGCTTAGACACATCGCGATTCGCCATTTGGCAGATTTGGGAGATGCCAAAAGCTGTTTTGGATTGCTGGACCATGGCGAAGCTCACCCCGAGCAGAGTGACTCAGCCACCCGTGCTAAGTATCGTGAAGGTCTTCTCCGTGCCCTCGCCATGATGCACCAGCCCGAAGTCGTCACCGGCCTCATCGAGCGTCTCGGCAAAGCAAAGGATCCCGCGCTGCGCCAGGGCATCCTCGCGGCGCTGTGCCGACTGCATTTCACGGAAGGCGAGTGGAAGGGCGATTCGTGGGGCACGCGGCCGGACACGCGGGGGCCGTATTACCAGCCGGAGGCCTGGAGCGAGACGCCGAAGATCGCTGTGGCGCTGAAAGAGGCGCTGGCAAAAGCCACGCCGGACGAAGCGGCCTTTTTGGTGAAGGAACTGAACCGCAACCGCATCCAGTTCAACGAGGCGCAGCAGCGCATCCTCGCCCTAGCAAAGCAGGACCCGAAGGTGCTGCCGGAGCTGGCTGCGCAGCTTGCTGGCGCGGAGGAGATTCCGGCAGAGGCGGTGCCGCTGATGGTCGGACTGGTCAAACAGGTCGAACCTGCCGGATCGGCGACGCTGGCACAGGCGATCACCGCTTTGTCAAAGACGGACAGCGCGGAGGGCGTCTCCGCCACGCTGGCCGCGCTGGAGCCACTCAAAAAGCTCCCCGAATCGAGCAAAGACTTCGAAGCCGCCTTCAATGCCTTCTTGAACGCGCCAAAGCTCGAAAATCACCACCTGCTCATCGAGCAGATCGCCGAGAAGGCCGAGTGGCCGGTGTCGATGTATGCGAACGCCGCCTTGCTGAACCTCGCGAACCGCAAGACCGGCAGTCCTGAGTCCATCCAACTCACGCAGAAGGCGCTCGACAAGGGCTGGGCGGACCCAAAGCATCGCAAGCTCATCATCGATGCCATCAGCGCCAGCAAACACATGCCCAGCGCCGCCAAGGTGCTCGCCGCGCTTGATGATCCCGATGCACAGGTCAAAGGGGCTGCTGAACGCGCCGCGAAGGCCATGCGCATCACCAAGATCGAAGACAAAACACCCAAGCTGATGACCTTGAAACCCGAGGAGGCCCTCGCGGCTGTTTTGAAGGAAAAAGGCGACATCGCACTCGGCGAGCAAATCTTCACCAAAGCCACCTGCGTGGCCTGCCACACCGTGAAGGAGACCGAAGCCCAAAAAGGCCCCTACCTCGGCAACATCGCCCAAACCTACAAGCGTGCGGACCTAGCTCAAAACATCCTCGATCCGAACAAGACCATCGCCCAAGGCTTCGCCAGTGAGATGATCACGATGAAGGACGGCACCGCGCAAATGGGCTTCATCACCCTGGAAGGGGCGAGCGAAGTCAAACTGCGCAACATCGCCGCTCAGGAGTTCACCTTCAAAACGGCGGACATCAAAGAACGCCAAAAGCTACCCACTTCCATGATGCCTCCTGGCCTGATGATGCCCTTCACCGTGAAGGAATTCGCCAGCCTGCTCGATTACTTGGAGTCGCTGGTGAAGAAGTAATCTCAGTGCCAGACAACGAGTTGGAAAACCCGTTTTACGGTCGCCGTTGCCGGGCTGCTTCAAAGAGCATCACGGCACCTGCGGCGGCGACGTTCAAGGACTCGACGCCGTTTAACAGAGGGATGCGCAGTCGGGCATCACACTGCTCCATGAGGGCCGGTTCGACCCCGCGCCCTTCATTGCCCAGCAAGAGCAGCGTGGGCTGTTGCCAATCATAGTCGGTGTAATCAAGTTCCCCTTCCCCAGCGGCTGCAACCATGTTCAGCCTCCGGCTTGCGCGCAGGGCCAGCAAGTCCTCCAGGGTGGCATTAGACTGAATCGGCAGCCTGAAGGCAGAACCCATGGAACTGCGCAGGACTTTCGGCGAATAGACATCGACACTGCCGCCAAGCGCGACAATGCCGCCCACGCCCGCAGCCTCAGCCGTGCGGATGAGGGTGCCCATGTTGCCAGGATCCTGCACACGATCGAGACCAAGAAACAGGGTTGTTTGAGCTTGAATCAAAGCAGCTGCGGAAGGCAGGGGACGCGTGGCCAAGAAGACAAGGCCCTGGCTTTGCACCGTGTCCCCCAGCGCGGAGAGCACCTCCGGCGTGGTGAAATGGATGGGCACGTTTTGGTCGGTGAGTTGGGCCAACAACGCGTCCTTGCGTGCATCTTCACGCAGCACCGCAAAGCAGGTGTCGATGACCAATCCTGAGCGCACTGCCTCCTCAGCCAAGCGCAAGCCTTCGATGAAGATCAGTCCTGCCTCACGGCCCTCTCGGACACGGCGTGCGTGCTTGATGCGTTCGTTGCTGGTGCTGGTGATCTGCATGGGTTGGGGATAGCTCAGGCGTTCGGCTCACGCAAGACCAGGGCTCGGCGGCCCGTATGGCTCGACATGTTTCGTCTCCTGTTTTGTCTCACCGTTCTATCTGTCCCCGTCTGGGGAGCAGAGGCGTTGACCTTTGAAAAGCACATTCGCCCGATTCTCAAAGCGCAGTGCTTTCATTGTCATGGCGAGGAGGGTGAAACCAAAGGCGGGCTGGATGTGCGGCTGACACGTTTCCTGCTCAAAGGGGGGGATGAAGGCCCTGCCATCGTGCCAGGAAAGGCCGCGGAAAGTTATCTGCTGACGCTCCTCAAAAAAGGCGAAATGCCGAAGGGAAAAGCCAAGCTGAAGGACAAGGACATCGCCACCATCGAACAATGGATTGCTCAAGGCGCCAAGACCGCGCGGCCCGAACCCGAGAAGCTAGGACCTGAACATGCATTCACCGATGAAGACCGCGCGTGGTGGGCACTTCAGCCCATTCGCAGACCTGCTCAGCCGATCGCTCCGGCCAGCAAGTCACCCGCGATTGCAAATCCCATCGATGGATTCATCGCCCAAAAGCTGAAGGAAAAAGGGCTGACGTTTTCACCCGAAGCTGCGGCTCACACCTTGATCCGTCGGGCCACCTTTGATCTCACCGGCCTGCCACCTTCACCTGAAGAAGTCGAGAGCTTCACTCAAGCGGCGCAACAAGATCCAGAGAAGGCCTATGCCGCGCTCATCGACAAACGGCTTTCCAGTCCGGCTTATGGCGAGCGCTGGGGTCGTCATTGGTTGGACATCGCCGGTTATGCGGACAGCGATGGTTACACCGACAAAGATCTGGAGCGGAAATGGGCCTGGAAGTATCGCGATTATGTCATCAGCGCCTTGAATCAAGACAAGCCCTTTGACCAATTCGTGCGCGAGCAACTTGCCGGGGATGAAATGGTGCCGCA
>JAIXVB010000438.1 GCA_027483245.1 Verrucomicrobiaceae bacterium
AATCGATAAATGGCATCCATCACAGCCTGTCTTGGATTGAAAGCAGGAAGCGGGTTCGGCACCGGTTGATTGGGTTCAATCAGCACCGGGTAACGTGCCTTCAAACTGCCACTGCTGAACCAAAGATCCATTTTATCAATGACCGCCTTGGTCGCTGCCCAGTGCGCATTTTGAATCTTCACATTGTCTGTGGGGGTGGCTGGAATCGTGCCACCATACTCCGCCGCGAGCTTGCTGTAAAAGGTGCTGCGATAGAGCAAGATGCTCTCCGTGTAATCAATGATGATATTGTCCCTTTCATTGCTCCCTCCCTGATCTGAGTTGAAGTAACCCGCCACCTTTCCGTGCTGCGGCACTGGGATGTAATAGGTGGGCGGATGCAGCGTGATGGTCACACTGGTGCCTGCAGCAGGAGGCTGATTCAGGCGAATGACGATCGAATCATTCGCTCCCCCCTCCTGGACCACCGTGCTGGTGCTGTCCGTGCCTGCATGTGAAACATCAATGCCTGGACCGTCATTGTCCCAAATCGTGGCCACCAAAGCAGCCGCACTGATCCCCTGATAAAGCGGATCGGCACTGCTGACGGTGTGCGTGACTTGCCCCGTGTGGGTAGCGACCTCGGCGGCGGCATCATCGACAGCACTGACGGTCAACATCTGCGGCACATTCCAGTTGGAGGCATTGAAGGTCACACTGCCCGCGCTCAGACTAAGCTGTGCATTCGCCGTGGCGGTGAGGGTCACCTCCGCACTGGGTTCGTGACTCAGCGAGATGGCATAGGTATCGGTCACTCCTTTTTCCGTGAGAACCGTGCTGCCCAGAGAGGGGATGATGTTCACTCGGGGGCCATCGTTGTCATAGATGCTCGAGGTCAGCGTCGCGATTTGAACGCGATTAAAAACCGGGTCTGCACTCACGGAAGCCGTCGTCACTAGCCCCCAATGCAAGACGGGTTCCAGGACACTGTCATCCAAGGCACGGACCGTGACCGTTTGTGCCACATTGAATGTGCCTGGACCCGTCGCCCCGGGGACAAAAGTGAGCGTGCTCGGACTCACCGTGAGCTGGCTGTCCGGTGTAAAGGTCAGTGTCACAGGTGCTGTCGGCTGCTGACTCAGCACCACCGTGAATGTGTCGCTGTTGGAAGTCGTGCCATTCACCGAAGCACCACTTTCGGTCGTTGAAGTACTGCTGCTGCTTTCCGTGATGCGGACGACATTCGCGGCCACGGTGTTGTCATTGTCGGTCACAATGGCCGTCACTTCAGACAGGTTTGTCAGAGCTTGATATTCGACTGCGCTGCCTGCCACAATCGAATGTGTGATTTGACCGAGATGACGCAATTCAGCCACGGTGTCATTGATGGCCGTGACCGTAACCGTTTGTGCCGTGCTCCAATTCGCAGGGGTGAAGTTGAGCGTCACCGTCTCTGCAGCAGAGGTTCCTGTTTTATTAACCAGGGCCTGCCCGCCACCACTCACCAACACGTTCACGTTGCCTGTTGGCACTTTGGTCAAAGCCACCGTGTAGCTGTCATTGCCCGTGCCCTCTGTCACCGCCGTGGTCCCACTGCTTTCGACGAGACTGAGGCCAGCACTGTCGTTGTCCGTCACTTGAACCATCACTGGAGGTGCCGCAGCGCCGTTGTAATAACTGTCCGTGCTGACGATTCCAAATGCGATCGGTGTGGTGTGAATCGTCGATTCGGCCGCCGTGTCATCCACCGCAGTTACCGTCACGGTTTGTGCCGCATTGTAGGCTCCCGCTCCACTGGTCGAACTGGTGAAGTTCAGCGTGCTGGGCACGACAGTGATCTGACTGCCAAAGTTCAGCTTCACCGACACCGTTGTCCCCGCAGCAGGCGCTCGTGGCAAGACCACAGTAAACGTGTCCTGGGCGGAGGGCGTGCCGCCCGTGCCGGTTGTCCCACCCTCGCGAACTTGGGTGAAAATGTTGGATTGCACCACCGTCAGAGCAGGCTCGTTATCATCAACAAACACCGTAACCACCGGTGAGTGGACTTTGTTATAAACGGGATCCGCACTGCTCAGATTGTGAGTGATGTTGGTGCTGCCGCGCGTCTCAGCAGAGCCATCATTGACGGCAATGACTTGCACTGGAACCGCTGTGTTCCAATTGGTCTCATCAAAGGTGAACGGACCTGGAGGCATCAAAGTGATCACACTGTTGCTGTGGCCGGTCAGTGAAGCAGTCACCGTTGTTCCAGGGAAAGGTGGGCGTGTCAGTGCGATGGTGTAACTGTCCGTATTCCCGCCCTCGGTCACCACCGTTTCTCCATCGCTCTGGGTGATTAAAAGTCGCGCATCGTCATTGTCGATGATGCTCACAGGCAGAGCCACACCCCCATTGCTGCCATTAAAATTGCTGCCCACGCTGTTGGAATACGCCGTGATCGAACCTGCATGCAGCCCTTCATTCAAGCCATCATCCAACGCAGTCACCGTGACCACTTGATCGACACTCCAAGGCAAGGCCCCGCCGGTCGGATGGAAGGTCAAGGTGCTAGGAGTGCATTTGAGTTGAGCTGAACCAAGCACGACGCTGACTTCTGCATTCGGATTGCTGCGCAGCCGAACGGTGATCGTATCAGTCACAGCTCCGTCCTCAGCGACACGCGTTTCAGAACCGGCATGGGAAACGATGATGCTGTTATCGTCATCCACGATGCTCGCCACGATCTGCTGAATTGGCAGAACATTCGAGTAACCGCCCGCCGTGGTTAAGGAGTGCGTGATTGTGCCCGTCTGATTGTTCTCATTGGTGGTGTCATTGTTGCCACGAACCACCACGGTCTGGGGTGTGCTCCAGTTGGTGGTGCTAAAGGTGCGCGTGACATTGGTAGTCGCAAAGGTGGTTCCTCCATTCGTGGTGTTGAGCGCTAACTGACCATTCGAGGTGCAGGTGATCGCCACATTGGCGGTCGGGGCCTTGGTCAGCACCAGCGTGTAACTATCGGTGCCAGCCCCAGAAGTGTTGTTGGTTTCACCGACATCCGTCGTGCCGCCACTTTGCGTCACAATCACCCCAAAACTGTCGTCATTGTCCATCACTTGGATCGGCAGTGGAGCCACGGGCAAGGC
>JAIXVB010000418.1 GCA_027483245.1 Verrucomicrobiaceae bacterium
AGTGGAGAGATGCCGAAGCGCGCGGCCAATTGAGAAGCACCGCGCACGAGAAAGTCGGCACCGAAGACCAATAAAATAAGGCCGAGAACAAAGAGGGTGGCGGTGACTGCATCCATGAGGAATGCCATTATAGGTCAGTGGCGGTGAGGTCAAGTGACTCGACCATTCCCGTCGATCACCCCTTGCTAGTCATCAAACCCACCCTACGCTGCTCCCATGGCTGCCCAGCGTCCACCGAATTTGCCGTTTCCGAATCCCAATCTGCGCATCAATCCTGGACGCATCCTTTTAGGCGTCTTGGTGCTCTTGGGGGTGATCGGAGCTTTCTCCAGCTTTTACCAAGTGCCCGCGAGTTCGGTGGCTGTGGTTCAGCGATTTGGACAATACCTGAAAACCACGGAGCCAGGCCTGAACTTTAAGCTTCCTTTTGGCTTGGATGTCGCGACTCCGGTGGAAATTCGTCGTCAGTTGAAGTTGGAATTTGGCTATGGCACCCGCGGTGCCTCGAATGAATTTCAATACAACCAGGATTTCGAAGACATGGCGAATGAGAAGAACATGGTCACGGGAGATTTGAACGCGGCCGTGGTGGAGTGGGTGGTGCAGTTCCACATCAGCGATGCCCGTGCGTATGTGTTTAATTTCTTGGAACCGCAAGCTACGCTGCGAGACATCTCCGAAGCCGTGATGCGTGAAGTGATCGGAGATCGTTCGATTGATGAAGTGCTGACCGTGGGCCGCCAGGAGATCGAAGTCCGTGCGCTCGAGCGGCTGCAAACAATCGCCCACAACTTAAACATGGGCGTTTACATAGACCAAATCCAACTCGGCAATGTGAATCCCCCTGCCGAAGTGAAGGACAGCTTCGATGAAGTGAACCGAGCCCAGCAGGAAAAAGAATCTTCGATCAATCAGGCCAACGGCGAATACAACCGAGTGATTCCCGAAGCTCGTGGCAAGGCCGAACAAAGCATCAGCCAAGCGGAGGGTTATGCGACCAAACGTGTGAATGAAGCCGAAGGGGATGCCGCTCGTTTCACTGCCCTGTTGACGGAGTATCAAAAAGCCCCTGAGGTGACCAAGAAGCGCATCTATCTGGAAACGCTGAGTGAGGTTCTCCCGACCATCCCTGGCAAGATCATCATTGATGATCGAGTGCCGCAATTTTTGCCGATGATGAATCTGAGACAGTCGCCTGCCTCGAAGCCTGTTCAACCTTCCCTCAGCCCTACCCGATGAAACCTGGTCTTTCTCTTCTCATCCTCATCGCAGGCTTTGGTCTCTACATCCTGGCGAGTGCGAGTTTATACACCGTCAGTGAGACGGAGCAGGTGATCATCACGCAGTTTGGTAAGCCCATTGGAGATACCATTTCTCAGGCAGGCCTGCACATGAAGACGCCTTTCATTCAAAAGGTGAATCGTTTTGAAAAACGCATTCTGGAATGGGACGGGCCTCCTGCCAACATGCCGACCAAGGACAAGGTTTACATCGTGGTGGATAACTTCGCCCGTTGGCGCATCAGCGATCCGCGCGTGTTTTTTGAGAACTTGCGCGATGAGCGCACGGCTCAATCACGCCTGACGGACATCCTGGGAAGTGAGACGCGCAATGTGATCGCAAAGCATGATTTCATTGAGGCCGTGCGCTCGACCAAGGATCGCAAAGTGGCACGTGAGATCAATGCGGGTGCCTCCATCGCCGATGCGCGCATTGGCATTTTACCTCCGATTTCCAAAGGTCGTGCTGAGCTCGAAAAAGAGATCATTCTCAGCGCTACTCCCAAGGTGAAAGGCTTTGGAATCGAGCTCATGGATGTGCGCTTCAAACGCATCAATTACAATGAGTCCGTGAGTCGCACCATCTACCAACGCATGGTCAGTGAGCGCACTCAAATCGCTGAGCGTTTCAAGTCCGAAGGGGCAGGGGAGGCGGCGAAGATCTTGGGGCAGCGCGAGCGCGATCTCAAAATGATCGAGTCTGAAGCCTACCGAAAAGTGCAGGAAGTCGAAGGCGGCGCGGATGCGAAGGCGACAGAGATTTATGCGAAAGCCTACAACGGCACTCCGCAAGCGCGTGAGCTTTTTGAGTTCACCAAAACCATGGAGGCCTACAAAAAGGTGCTGACCTCGGACACCAGCCTGATCCTCAGCACCGACAGTGATTTCTTGCGATATCTGAAGTCCGATGAAGAGCGCCCGCTGCCGCCTGTGGGCAGTGCGGGGTCGGCGGATCCTTTGCAGAGATTGCCTTCGTTGATGGAGATTGCGCAGCCTCGGTAATGTCGAAGTTTCAGCGCCATTTCTGGGGCTGGCATTCGCCCGTGCTTGAGAATGCTGTCAGTCTTCTCACCCGCGATCATCATTCCGAGGTGGCGTTGGATCTGTCGGAGACGCTGATCATCGTGCCCACATCGGAGGCCGGGCGTCGTTTGCGGGAAGCGTTGGCTCAGGTCGTGGCGGCAGGCGTTTTGATTCCTTGGGTGTGGACTGCGGAGCAGGCATTGTTACCCCCGCTTTTGCGCAAGTCTGCTGCGAGTCCACTCCAAGCTCAGATGGCCTGGCAGCGGGCTGTGCAAACGATCTCAGTGGAGCGACTGACGGCTTTGTTTCCGGTCATGCCTGAGGAGCGCGGTTGGACGTGGCAATTGGAAATGGCGCGGCTTCTGGCGGAGTTGAAATCTTTGTTAGGCGCTGGCGGACTGAACTTTGAGGATGTGGTGGGTTTGTCTCTGCAAGATGGAGCACGCTGGGCTGATCTGGCGGTGATTGAAAAGGCCTATCTCCAGGAATTGAAGCAGGCAGGATTGTCGGATGCGCAGGTTTTGAAGCTCCGCGGCGCGGACCAACCGCTGCTGCCTGAGGGCGTGACGCGTGTGGTGGTGTTGGCGGCTCCGGATTTGCCGCCGCTTTTTCAGCGTTGGGTGCGTGGTTGTTCAGTGCTGGTGTCGATTGCGGTGCAGGCTCCGAAAACTTTGGCGGATCAGTTTGATGACATCGGCCGTCCTTTGCCTGCTTACTGGGGTGAGGATGCTTCTCAAACGGTGCCTCTGGATGAATCCAACCTGCATTTGCATCATGATGCGTCCACGCAATCCGAGCACGTAATCACCTTGCTCCGTGACCTAGCACCAAAGGGTCGGGTCGCGGTGGGATTGGGTGATCCTGAGGTCGGTGCGGTGCTGGAAGAAAAATTGGCACTCGAGCACGTGCAGGTTTTTGAACCAGGCGGCGTGGCGGCGACGGAAGTGGGGCTGTGGCATGTGCTGACGCAGATGCGCACGCTCCTCAGTGGCGGTTCCTGGCGTGCCTTTGCCACGCTGCTGCGTGTGCCCGAGATGCGCGTGGCTCTGATCGGTTCGAGCCAAGGGGGGCTGTTGTTGTTGCAAAAGGCGGATGCGCTGGCGATGGAGCACATGCCGGTGACTTTGGATCATGCCGTGGAGCTCATGGCAGATGCAAAGGAGGAGGATCCTTTGCTGGTGGCCTTGCACGCCGCGCGGGCTTGGATTCAGGAGTTCAAACGACAGCCGTTGCTCAAGACGGCGCGCTCTTTTTTGATCCGACTTTATGGCGATCGTAAATTTAAGCCTGAGTCACCAAAGGATCAGCTCACCACCGCCTTGGCCGATGCTTGGCTGAGTTGTTGTGCGGAGATCGAGCAGGAGGCTGCTCGTTTTGGCCTGAAACCCAAGGCAGATGAAGCCTTTTCCCTATCTTTAGAAGCTCTATCAAAGACGGCACTTTCTGAGACGCGTGGAGAGGTGGATCTCGTGCTTCAGGGCTGGCTGGAGTTGCTGTGGGAGCCCGCGCCGAATCTTATCGTGGCGGGTGTCAATGAGGAGCATGTGCCCGGCATTCTCATCGCTCATCCCTTTTTACCCGATCGTGTGAGGCGGGATCTAGGCCTGCCCTGTCAGGCGACTCGATTCGCTCGCGATTCCTACACGCTGCGAGCTCTCGCGGAACTGCGCTCGGTCAAAGGAGCGCTGCATGTGCTCTGTGGCCAGTGGAGTGAACGAGGAGACGCCTTGCGGCCTTCGCGTCTGCTTTTTCTCTGTGCCGATCACGCACTGCCACAGCGGGTGAAGCACCTGTTTCCCAAAGAAGAAAGCGCCTCCCAGGGCAGTCAAGAGCCCGTGCGCACGTTGGCTTGGCTGCTGCGACCGAGCGTCAACGTGCCTAACCTGGAACGCATCTCGCCTTCTCGCATTCGCTCGTATCTGGAGTGCCCTTTTCGAGATTACCTGAGCAGCCAACTGCACATGGAGGCGACCGATGCGAGCAAACGCGAGCTCGCTGCCAATGAATTCGGCAATCTAGCTCATCACGCGCTGCAAAAGCTGGCCGAGCATCCGCAGATGAAGCTCTGCGTCGATGAGGCTGAGATTGCTGATTATCTGATCGAGATGGCACTGGCTCAGGCGCATCTGCTTTATGGAAAACGGCCTGCTCCTCTCATCAGTTTGCAATTGGAGAGTCTGAAACAGCGCCTTCGTCATGCTGCCGAGATCGAGGCGGCGCAGCGTCGCGAAGGCTGGATGATTCACGCTGCTGAGTGGAAGCCCTCCGACGCCACCCCGCTGCTGATCGACGGAGCGAGTCTGCGCTGCCAAGTGGACCGCATCGAGCGCCATGCTTCCTCGGGCCACCTGCGCGTGCTGGATTTCAAGACTTCGGACAAGCTCAACGAGCCCTTGGCGGCCCATGTTCGCAAGATGTCTGCCCGCACCCAAATTCTGGAGCAGGATGAGTGGAAGTGCTTCGATCACAGCAACGGCACCCGTTATCAGTGGAAAGACCTCCAATTGCCGCTCTATGCGGCGGTGCTCAGTCTGCATGGGCTGAGACCGGATGAGGTGGGTTATTTCACCTTGCCGAAGAGCGTGCAGGATACAAAAGTCGTCCTCTGGCCGGAGTTCAGCGACGAGTGGGTGGATCACGCGCTCCACTGCTCTGAAGAGGTCGTTCGCAGACTGCGCGCGGGGCAATTTTGGCCTCCATCGGCCAAGGCCTACGCCCGCAGCTTTGATCCACTCTTTCTCGGCGACATCACGGCTGCAGTGGAGATGCCGTTGCCATCCGCCTGATTCCACGCTACGGGCAACCCCTATCATGAGCGCACTTCATCTCCTCGTCACTGGCTGCAAAGGCCGCATGGGTCAGGCCGTCATCGCCGCCG
>JAIXVB010000372.1 GCA_027483245.1 Verrucomicrobiaceae bacterium
CGCTCTCAGACCCAAGAGCGCAGTGGTCAGTCAGCTCTTTTTATCATGACCGTCACCCAGGGCGTTCCAGAACTGGTTCAAGAAATTCCCGTGCTTGGTTCTGCCATTGACAGTCGTCTCATTGGCAACCGACTCCACGTGATTTCGCAAACCTACAATTATGAGAACTATCTAACCAGCTACATTCAGACCCATGTGCAGACGATTGATCTGAGCGATCCCGTAGCCCCCCGAACAACTTCGGTGCTCCAGTTGGATGGTTCATGCCGTGCTGTGCAAGCCGTGAATGGTTATCTTCTCGTGGGCACCACGTCGAACTATACCTACTTGCCCAAGCCATCGAAATTGCATGTGATTCAGACGCTCACAGAAAGTGGCAATCCTGCACTGGTCAAATCACTCACTCCCAAGAGTCAGGTGATGGACAAGTTCAAAGTCAACATCGTCAATGGAGCTGTTGTTATTGTCAGTAATCCCTGGGAGGCCACAGGCATCCAAACTTGGGTGGAGACCTTTCCTCTGGAGGGCACAGAGACAACGCCCTTGGCTCAGATCGAGCTCGAATCTGCACGTGGGGACACGCTTCATGCGACTCGGTTTGATGGCAATCGCCTCTATGCGGTGACCTTTCAACGCACCGATCCTTTCTATGTCGTGGATCTGACTCATCCCACAGCACCGGTCATCCTCGGTGAATTGGAAATCCCCGGTTGGTCCACTTACATCGAGCCCATGGGAGATCGACTTCTGGCGGTCGGGATCGAAAACAATCGTGTCGCTGTCTCTCTCTTTGATGTCCAGACTCCGAGTGCGCCCACGCTTCTTTCGCGCCTTTTGTTAGGCCCTGAAAACGGCTCGACGGTGAGCGAAGGCAACTACGATCCAAAAGCGATCGAATACTTCGCGGCCGAACGCATCGTCATGGTGCCTTTTCAAAAATACTCCAATGGTCAGTCGAGCTATGCCATGCAGGCCATCCACATTGGCGATGCTGAATTGACCTTGGGCACCACCATCGAGCATGAAACGGCGGCACGTCGTGGAGCGGTGCTGGGCGATCATTTGATCAGCATTTCAGGTCAGGAACTCATCGTGCATGCTCAAGGAAATCCTCAAAATGCACCTGCTGCGCAACTCTCGCTGGCTTGGCGTGTGGATCGTGTCCTGCCCCTCGGTGCAGACGCCTTGATTCAAATCGAAAATGGTTTTGTGAATCGTTACATCTATTACAATTACACATCCAGTCAGGCGACACTTCGTGTGTCTCATCGCCATGATCCTGACGCTCTATTGGAGGAAATTGATCTCGGCACGGGGCAAGTTATTGGCATGACCCAGCAGGGCAATCGCCTCTTTGTGGGACAGTGGATTCCTTCTCAGAGCCTTCAGCCGGCGAAACTGCGCACCTGGGTTCTCGATGTCAGTGTTCCGTCCTCGATTCGGCTCATCACTTCCGTGGAGCATTCCCTCCTGAACATTGATGAAAGTCGAATGCATTTCGAGGACGCGCAGCCGCTCTGGACGGATGCGAATACTCTCGTCTGGTATCTCCCTCATTACATCTACAAGCAATCCAATTTCGTCAACCCAGGCTTTGTGATTCTTCAACCAAGCCTCATCATCGGGCGACCAAGTATCATTTCCTCACCTGGCCTGATCTCCTTGCAGCCTGGCATGACGTTGACAACGAACAGTCAAGAACAACCCGTCTCTTCAGCTCGAACGATGAGCGCAGCCACGCCTCAGCTTTTTAGTGCCAATGTATCTCTCTCCACAACGGTTAGGCCTCTCTCATCCTTGGCCGCGATGCTCTGTCCCATCCATGCCACACAGAGCACCCCTGTCGCACGAACTTCCATTCCGATTCAAAGTGACGGCGTTGTGCGAGACAGCAGCAAGGCGATCACTCAAAACGGGTTCATCTTTCTGAGCTATGACACGGTGACTTCAGAAGTGATGAACAATGAGATCATCTCCATCTGGAACAACACGAGGTTCCATTTGCGTTCTTGGCTGCGGGTCGTGGATTGCAGAGCCAGCAACGTGGTTGTGCGTGATCCTGCTTCGATACCCGGTCCCCTGGTTGGCCTTCATCAGGCGGATGCGCAGGGCGCCATCCTGCTGACCAAGAGTGACGCTTCGACTTCATTTCATTCCCCTGCGACTCTTCAAGCTTCGGCCTACGATGGCATTCAGGCCTTCCAACTCGACACGCATGAAATTCAGACCTACCAAAAAAATTGTCAGGCCTCCGATGGAGTCCGCTTTTATTACATTGGTGATGGGCAAACGGTCGTCGGCGTCGGCTATGATTCAGGTTCAGGACTCCTGAATGAGATCAACCAATGGAGGCTGACGACAAACCCTCAAAGCCTACAGATCATCGGTTCTTACATGCTCGCCAACAGCATTGGAAATCTGGAAACAGCCACGCTCAGCTCCAGTGGCTCATTGACACCAGCGGCGCAGTTTGATACGCCCACCAATATCAATTTGTTGCTCCCACAAACCGCCACCAGTCCTGAAGGGCTCTGGATTCCTGCTGTGGAATATGGGGTAGAGTTTCTTCCGCATGCTCAGCTCCAGCCTTGACGTAGCTTGACGCTGCAGTGCCTCAAAAGAGCGGCGTCCTTGCTGTGGTTTCTGGATTTGAATTGGATGGGGCTTTGGCGGTGTAAGCCCAGAAACGGTTTAACCTCCCGCTGTGATCTGAATGATCTCAATGACATCGCCATCGCTCACTTGGGCGGTGGCGATTTCTTTTGGAAGCAGCGCGATTTGATTTTGCTCCACCACCACAGGTTTGCCATCGAGGTTTAAAGCCTCCAGCAAGCGGGCAAGAGACATCTCGGCTTGGAATTCTCGGAGGGCTCCGTTGAGCGTGATCTTCATGACATCTTCCAGGGGTTAGGCCGCTAGCGCACCTTCGTTTAAAATGGCGGGGTCCCAGTCTTTCCACACGGCATCCAGACCTTGTTTTTGAAGCATCGCCGCGACTTCAGCGGGAGAACGTTCATCGGCAATGCCGAATTGCCCTTCAGCCTTGGCCGACTCAGCCTTTTCCTGCACATCGACTCGGCGTCCTTTCACCGTCAGGTGCAGGTCATCATTGCCTGCGCCTGTGTAGCCTCCAGGCTCCGTGTGACTGCCCGCGCTCATCACCGTGACACCAAGGGTGGCCAGGGAGTCGCGCAACGGGGCGGGTTCACGGGTGCTCAGGACGATGCCCACTTCTGGAAAGATCATTCGAAAGGCACAGAGAGTCTGCACCAGAGCCCAATCAGGGAAACCAGTGCGGGGTTGGAATCCCCCAGCGGCGGGACGCAATCGTGGGAAAGCCACGGTGAAGCTGGCTTTCCAGCAGTGCTTGTAAAGATGCTCGAGATGCGCCGCTAACCGAAGCGCCTCCAGACGCCAATCACTGAGTCCAAAAAGAGCCCCGATACCGATGCGGCGAAATCCACCTGCGTAACCGCGCTCAGGACAAGCGATGCGCCATTCGAAATCCTTTTTCGGTCCTGCGGTGTGCATCTCGGCATACAACTCGCGGTCATAGGTCTCTTGGTAAACCACCAGGCCTTCACAGCCGGCCTTCACCATCTGTTCGTATTCGGGAGCCTCCATCGGTCCCACTTCGATGCCGACGGTGGGCACAAAATCACGGATGGCTCGGATGCATTGTTCTAGATAACCATCGCTGACAAACTTCGGATGTTCTCCTGCCACTAACAGAATGTTCCGAAAGCCCTGGGCGACGAGGTGCTGGGCTTCTTTGACCACCTGCTCCACAGTCAGGGTCACCCGCATGATGCTCGCATTGTCTCGTGAAAAACCACAGTAGGAGCAGTTGTTCACGCACTCGTTGGAAACATACAGGGGGGCGAACATGCGCATCGTCCGACCAAAATTTCGACGAGTGATGCCGCGTGCTTCACGTGCCATCGCTTCGAGCTGAGAGGGGGTTTTCACCTCCAGCAACGACGAGAACTTCTCCATCAGCGGCGACTTGCGGGCTGGGAGGGCATCGAGAACAGGCAGGAAGGAGGATTGCATGAGGCGGTGAGTGTTATACGCCGGTCAACGCCTCGTGCAACGATTCGCCGTTCAAAGCGAGCACTCGCCGATTCGGTCTGCCCTCACAAACTGCGCACCGCCGCCGTGCGGGTCTCTGCCCCCGTCTTTTTGAGGATGTGCTCCACATGCTTGTCCACCGTGCGGCGTGAGCAGCCGAGAATGATGGCGATTTCGGAGTTTCGTTTGCCTTTGCTCAGCCAATCAAACACCTCAATCTCACGATGCGTCAGACCGGAGGCCTTGCTGACCAATCGTTCATTCACACACTTCAGATCCGCTAGCTGACAGGCCGTCTGATGAGCCAGACTCATGTGCCGTGCGGCCAAGCTGAGCTGAGTCAGAACTCGGGCTGGCACCTTCCGATCGCAGTTGATCGTCAGCGTGCTGATCCAGCCTTCTCGGGGCAGGACCACGCACACTTGATGTTTTAAATCATAGGGCCTGAAGATGTCTTGATAAAAGTCCGTCCGCTCAAATTCAGGCCGTGGCATCAGGGTGGAGACATCCACCGCACCCTTGCCTCCCATTTGGATGAAATTGTAGATCGGGTTTTGCTGATAAACCTGACGCAGTCGATTCAAGATCTTACCCTGCTCGGTCGCATCAATGGGATACGCGACATCCAAGGAGTAAAAACCCGAGGACTCTTCAATCTGATCAAAGGCGATCGTCACGCCTTCCAAAAGACCACTGCTGAGACGGATCAAATGCTGACCAAATTCGGGCAAGACAACGGGCTCGTGAAGCTCCGCCAAGAAGTCGAGCAAGCGTTTGTATTCTTGATGGCTCAGAGCTTCCATGGGATGCTAAAATCATAAGGGACTGAATCTTCAAATCAAGAACTCAAGGTCGGGCTCTTTGCACGCAAGACCTCGCGCTGCCAAGCGCACGGTCCTCGCTTCGTTCGAGTTTCAGGGCAATGATTCCTTGTCTTATCGGTCTCGCACTTTCTCCGTGTCTGTGAGCCACGCTTGCATCTCGTGGGGTAGGGGAGCTTGCCAGTGTAGGTGCGTGTCAGGGGTCTCGATCTCGAGTCCATGCGAATGCAGTGCTTGGCGTGAAAACAACAACCGACGCTTCAAATCTTCCGTCCAGCCCTGGTCGATGAAATCGAGGTAACAACGCTCATCGAGTCCGTAAATTTTGTCTCCTAAAACGGGATGGCCGAGATGAGAAAGATGCACCCGAATCTGGTGCATGCGGCCCGTGATGGGGCGGGCTTCGATCAAGGCTAAGGGACCCGCCACCGGATGCGAGACCTTTTGTAGGACCCGAAAAATCGTGCGGCTCGGGCTGCCGTTTTCATGAACCATTTGGCGCACCCAAATCGGCGACTCCGTCACCTCACCCTTTCGCAGGATCGGGGCTTCCAGATCGATTGTCTGCCAGTCGGGCCAGCCATGCACGATGGCGAGGTAGGTCTTGTGAATCTGGCGCTCCTGCATGGCGATGCCAAAGCGTCGTGCGGTGGCTTGATTTTTGGCAATCAGTACTGTGCCGCTGGTCTCGCGATCCAGACGATTGATGATGCTCACCTGACCGCCATTGGCGATTTCATAAGCGAGCAAATCCCGCACGCCATGCCAGAGAGTCGGCGGCCCCTCCGGCGCACTGGGATGGATCTGCAAAGGCGCAGGCTTATCCACCACGAGGTAGTCATCGGTCTCATCGAGGAGGGTAAAGGCAGTGTTAACAGCACAGAGCACAGGAATGAAACAGTGCCGACCGAGGACACTGGAATCAAGGTCCGAATCACAGAGGCGCTGCAATGCTGCAGGATGTAGGAGCCGTAGAACCGACTTCTCGTGAGCTTGTTTCTAGGGCGTCTGGCAGAGTGGCTGGAGCGCGTTCAATGGACACCGGGTGACAGTTTTTGTGCGGCCACCTGGGACACATCAGTTTGATGAGCGAGGGGAGGGGCCCAAGTGCTCGTGAGTGATGAACCAATGACCCCGGGACCGTAGGGCGGATGTGTTTGGCGGGAAAGCGGGTCGCTCCTCCTTGGACTTACCACGCCAAATTATCCGCCTTCTTTGAACCCCGCAGACACAATCGACGGCCCCAAACAGACGGATCATTCGGCGAAGTAGATCCAGGGGCTGGAGTCCCTCTCGCCGAACACATCCGTCCTAGGACCTGGCGGCTGCCCGCACCTCGTCTGACTTTGCTTGAGAACGTAGATTACGGGCGGCGGCGATGGGTGAAAAGGGCAATGAGGCCGAGCAGGAGGAGGAGGGCGCGGCTGGGCTCTGGCACGACGACGACGAGGGTGAACTGACCGGCACCGAAGGTGATGTCCCAAAGTCCGATGCTGCTGATGTCGGGCAGGTCGAGGTTGCCTTCGTTGAGGGCGGAGTTGGCTCCGGTGCGGAGGTTGCTGCCGGTGCTGAAACTGCCGCTGTCCAGGAGTCCGCTCCAGTCGATCAGCGTGAAGGTGTCGCCGATGTTGGCGGTGTAGCCGCTGCCGTTGATGAAAAGGTTGCTCAGCGAATTGAGGGTGAGGTCACCGGTGATGGTGATTTTGTCAAAAGCGAGGTCGGCGGTGTTCGTGGAGCCGGTGAGTTGCAGTTCGGCGACGGTGGTGGCGCTGGTGGGGGCAAAGGTGAGGTTCTGAGTACGCAGAGTGCCGATGGAACTGCCGCCCGTGTCGCCGGGCATGAGGGTGCCGAGGATCACTGAGGTGGTGCTGGCGGTGACGTTGCCCGTGCCGGAGAGGATGGCACCGCTGCCATTGATGGTGAGCTGTCCGGGACCGGTGCTGCCGACCCCGGCCGTGCCGACCTGCAGGTTGCCCGCATTCACGGAAGTAGCGCCGAGGTAGGTGTTGATGGCATTGAGCGTGGTGGTGCCGCTGCCGACTTTGGTCAGACCGAAATCGCCGGTGATGACGGAGTGGACAGTGAGATCACCACTGCCGCC
>JAIXVB010000331.1 GCA_027483245.1 Verrucomicrobiaceae bacterium
CACGAAACCAACGAAGGTCGCGAAACCCAGCAGGGAATTGCGGGCTTTGAGGGCGCGAATGCTTTCTTTTTCATGTTCGCCATTGGGTTTGGCCTGATCATTTTCCGCCGAATGTCGGAGGGGCAAAACCCGAGCATGCTTCTCGCCGCCGGTGTCGCCTCCATTCCCATGCTGGCGGTCATGGCTTATGTCTTCGGTTTGAAGCAGGGGAAACCCGCTTCGTTTGACGTCGAACTCGGGGAATGGCTGATCATCAAAGCAACGCAGAATCCGTATTTCTCCCCACGTCAGGTCGAGCCGATCACGCTTCCCTGGGTGGATGATCCGATGCGCAAAGAAAACACTCAAAACGCTAAGAAGAAAGAAGACTGACGCATGGCCAAGTTTGTGAACTCCTATCTCGACGAAGGCCTGATCGTTTACCGCGGACTGCAACGCGGGGGCGCTATCGGCAAAGGCTACAACATCGAGATGCCCGACACGGAGAACACAGATCCCTCCTGGCTGATGTCCCTTGAGGACAACCTGCGTGTCCTTCTGCGCATGGTGCGGCCCGAAACACGCCTGCAAGTCTCCTGGAGCGTGGACAGCGACTATCGCAAGGAACTGGAGCGCTACAAACAAAAGACGGAGGAATTGCCTCAGGATCGCTGGTCCACCCGCCAACGTGAAGAGCGCTATCGCCGTTACGACAAGAAAATCCGCGACCACATGCTGCGTCGCGAACATTTGCAGTTTTATTACACCTCGAAGATCCAAGGTCGGTCCATGGGTGGAGGTCGGCAGTATTATGAGGAGCTGCTCCAGGCCGCGAAACGCGAGCAGGGAGAACTGGAGGAAGCGCTCCGACAGCAGTTGGGTGGACTCGGTGGCCGCATCTTGCCGATGACGGATATGGAGCACTTCGAAGCCTTTTATCGTTACTTCAATCCCAGTGCCTTCGAGAATGACGCGCTTAGTTTGGAGGAAATTTACGATCCTTCCAAAACGGTCTGTGAGATGTGCTTTAACAGCGATGCGGCCCCGTATCGCATGGGCACGTCCACTTTTAAAATGGATGGCTTTTATCAGGGCATTTGCGTGATGAAGACGCTGCCCAAGTTCACTTACATCGGCATGATGCGGCTGCTCACGCAGTTGGACATTCTTGATTACCAAATCGTGGTGAACATCGAGGCGGGCGATGTCGAAAAGGATCGCGTCACGACGGAGAACAAAGTGACCCGGCTGGAGCGTGGCAAGATCACGCCCTCTCTCGAAGCCACGCTGATGAAACTGCGGACACGAATTCGGCGTCTCACCACAAATGAAGTTGTGCCCTACCGCATGCATCTGCTGGTGCGTGTGTGGGATCGCAATGCCGACGTATGTGCGAGCAAGCTCTCAGCCATCAAAAACTCCATTCTCAAACTCGGTGGTGCCCAGGCTTATGAGCCGACCTTGCCAACCAGTGTGCGCAACTACTGGCAGCTCTGCATGCCAGGTTGGAGTTGGGCCAACTACAACGATTTCAAGCTCTATGTCGAGGACGTGAATCTCGCCGATCTCCTGCCGATCTCCAGCACCCCAACGGGTGATTTGGAAGATGCGGAGGCAATCTATGACGGTCCGCGTGGCGCGTTAGTTGGTTGCACGACCTTTGTCGGTAAAGAAGGCGCGATGCGCCCTGAACATGGCATCATGTTCGGTGCCTCTGGAGCTGGGAAATCGGTCTTCACAATCGATTTGCTCACGCAAACCGCACCGTACTACGACTACACGGCGATTGTCGAAGAAGGCTTGTCTTACAACCTCTTCACCCGCCTGTATGGCTGCAAGCCGATCATCGTGCAGCCAAATGGCAATCTCACGTTTAACTACTTCGACACGCGTGGTTTGCCTCTGACTTCCGATCAACTTGGGGGAGCCACGGCAATCGCCCATCTCATGGCGGGACCGCCGCCTGACATTGACAAAGATCGCATCCGCCAAGCGCTGCTCTCCAAACAGATCGAGCGCATTTACGTGGATCAATATGAGACCTGGGCAAGTCGCAACGCTGAAGGCCGAATGGAGGCTGCACGCCGTGTGGCCATTGCCGATGAATGGAGAAAAACGCGAATGCCCAATGGCACCGTTCTGGCAGATGCTTGGCTCGATTTCAGAGCTGAACTGATGGAGGGCGAGCCGACGGCCAACATGCTGAATCGCAAGCAGTTGGACCCTGGGATTCTCGAGGATTTCCTCAATGATCCAGGCAATCAATGGGACCTCATGAGCCTGGGTTACACGCTGATGAAGGCGGAAGACATGCCCACGCACAGTCAGTTCGTGGAACTGCTCAACCTCGAAAGCCGCCAACGCCGCGCGCATGAGGACCTGGGACTGCTGCGCATGTTGCTTGAACCCTGGAGCCGCACGGGCCGCTACGGAGCGATTTTGGATGGGGTGAACAACGTCGATCTCAGCGGTAAAGTGGTCCACTTTGAGCTGTCTTACATCCCTGAGTCGGCCAAGGAACTGCGCACTGTGGCGGCTTTCCTGATCACCAATGATCTGCGCAAAGAAATCATGAGCCGTCCGAGATCCACCCGCAAACGCGTCATCTTGGAAGAGCTCTCCGCCTTCCTCGCCATGCCAGACGGTGACCGCATCACGCGTGAGTATTATGAGCGTATGCGCAAATACTCGTGCTGGGTTTTCTCGATCATTCAGCAGTTCGGGCGAATCAAAGATCACCCCGTGCGCTCCTCCGTGGTGGGGAACTCACGCATCATGTTCATGCTGAAGCAGCCGGATCAGCGTGATGTCGAAAGCATGAGTGAAGGATTCCGCATTCCTTCCATCACGAAGAAACAAGTCACGGCCTTCCCGGATCCCTCCGAGATGAAAACCGACCCTTACGGATCCTTCGTTTATTACCACGAAGCGACGGGTCGCCCACGCATCGCGATTGGCCGTCACCAAGCCTCGAAGGAAATGATTCTCGCCTCGGCCACCTCTGGCGAGGCCTTTGAACGCCAGAACGAACAGCTTAAAGAATTCGGCGACGACGCCTACAAGATGATCATCAGCCAAGCCAAGTCCAAGTCATGAAACGACATCACTTCCTCCTCTTCAGCCTTTGCTCCGTGCTCGCTTCTTGCACCAGCAGTGATGGCTCCATGAACAAAGGCCTGCTCGGTGCCGCCTCTGGGGGCCTGATCGGAGCTTTGATCGGTGACAATCTGCTGAACAAAGACAACAACAACTCCTCTTCTACCACTGGCGGAGGTGGCGGAACCACGGGAGGCACTTCGAGCAGCGATGGCAGTTTCTTGGATGACAATTCAGGGCTCATCACTGGAGCGGTGGCTGGTTATGCCGCCGGAGCCATCAGTGACAGCTTCGCGAAAAACGAAGTGCGCCAGAAGTATCTTGACGGCTACAACAAAGGCCGAAGTGATGCGATCAAGGAACTCTACTGGGTCAAGCGCGATGCCGAGCGTCCAAGCGATGACTCCTCTGTGCAGCGTCGATATTACGAAGTTCCGGTGCCTGAGCATGTCACGACCGATGGCGTGCTGGTGGAGCCGAGAAAAGTGGTGATCGAAGTCGTCGAATGATCTGCATTCACTAGCTCTAGAATCTTATGAAACTTAAAACTCTCATTCTTCTCTTTGCCCTGCCAGCGATTGGAAGCTTTGGCCAATCCGGCGCAAGTGTGGTCATCGTTGATTCAGCGCTATCGATTGAAAGTCGATTGGACAATACGAATGCTACCATCACGCAGCTCTTGTCTGAGGCCGAAAAACAGACTGGGAAGCTAGAGGATACCCTGAAGCAAATAAGTGATCCGGCCAAGGTGCATGCGGCATCCGTGACACTGATCAAAAATGCTATTGTGGATTCAGCCAAATTGTTGAAAAACGAAGCTGAACAGAGAGCTATGATGTCTAATCTGACGGGCGCTGAAGTCTTTACCGATGATGCCTTGGGCGTGATGGAGCCTATCGGAGCGACAGTCACCAAAGAGGACGGCACCGTGGTGAATCGTGACCCTGAAAGGTATCGACTCGAATCGGCAGTGGTCGCTCAAGTGCGTGAATTCAAGAGAGTCCGTGAGGAAGCTCTCACACGCAAAAAAGAGCTGACCGAGCAACTTGGGGATGTTTTTGAACAACTTGAGATCGCTGAAGATTTGGGAAACATTCAAAAGCTGGATGCTATGATGAGAGTGCTCAAAGGCGAGATCGAAGAATGCAATCAGACCATTTTGATCGCCCAAGCGGATGTCGAAATGACGGAGAAAGAGCTGATCGGCCAAGCACAGGTCATGGCCAAAGCCAAGCAGGAAGAGAACAACATCAACAATGCTCCTGATCCAAGTGGTGCGGCTCCGAAGGGCGGAACGTTTCCTGGTTTTGGAGCGGCACCCAAAAAACTTCCCTGGGGTCGAAAAGGCTCTCAATCAGGCGCTCCGGCCACACAGGGAGCAGTGCCTTAAAACCTAGCGTTCAGTCTAGCTGAACCTCACGCTCCTCATCTTCATGATCCTCGCTGCCACATCAGCCACCGTTGACCTGATCCAATCCGGTGCGAATCCACTTTTCTTCTTTTACGAAGATTTGGCGGATGTGTGCACACGTTGCAGCGAAGTCCTCCAACTGATCGCCTTTGTGTTGATCTTCGCTGGCCTATTGATGCAAGTTTATAAAGGCATCATCGGTGGAGATCTCTCCGGCATGTTCCGGCACATTCTTGTCTCTGGGATTATCATTGCCATCATGCCATATTATGCGGAGTGGATGCTCGCGGCTCAGTCAGCGCTGGGCAATGATCTATTAACAGCGCTGCAAGTGGATCCCCTGTCGATTCTAATCAATTTTGGAAATAGCTTTGCCGAGGCTCCCTTTGATACCACCAGTGCGCCTAACATTATATTGGGCATCTTTGATCCGCTGGCTTGGTTTGAATACTTTGCTCAGGTGATTGGACTCTTTCTCATGGCTTGCATTGCAGTCGTGATGTACATCCTGTTTTGGTGCGGGTTCCAGATCCAGGTGATCGCCATTTATCTGGGCAGTGCGGCGGCTCCGATCTTCTTGGGAATGCTGACCTTTGAGCAGACGAAGGACACGGGGGTGAAGTATCACATCGGTCTGCTCAGCATTTGTTTCTGGCCGTTGGGTTGGGGCATTGGCATGTTGTTCACGGAGGCCATGATGACCTCAGGCATTGGCACCGCTGGCGTCTTGGTGGCTTTCATTTTGGGACCGATTGGTTTGATCCCTTTCATTGGTTGGATCATTCAACTCGGGGGAACCATCATCTTCTTATTGATCATCATTGTGTGGCTCATCGTGGTGCTGTTTGCAGCGCCAAAGATCGTCTCGAAAGCCATCACGACGGGTGCACAGATCGGCATGGGGCTGATTTCTGCGGGAGCAAGCACGGCCTCGAGTGTGGCTTCTGGCGGAATTCAGGCAGCTACGGGTGCTGCAATGATGGCAGGCGGCGCGGCGATCACGGCAGGCACTGGGGGAGCTGGAGCTGCTGTGGGTGTCGGCATGATGGGCGCTGGTGCTGGCAGCATGGGAAGTGGCGTTGGCAGCATCGGAAAAGCGGCCACGAGCGCTGGTGAGTAGAAATTTAAACTCTTGAAATGAAAGGCGTCACCGACATTTTTATCTCCAAGCAAAAGCTGGCCATCTTCTGGTTTTTGGTCGCTGTTGGCTGCTTGGTCGGCACCGCTTACCATCTTTATGGGGTGGCGATTGAGGGCCGCAGCCGCATGCTGTATGTGCCTATTGAGCAGGCGGATGTTTACATCGATAGCACTCTCAGCAAACAGGAGTTGGATGATCTGGTGGACTTTCAGACACGTCTGACGATGGAGACTTTTTTGAATCGAGGTCCCAAGGGGGTCGTTACTCCAGGTCGCTTGGGCTTCCTCTTCACCGAGGCAGGTTTCGAGCAGGCTGCCCAGGACATCAAAGACAGCAGCTACGACTTTCGCACCCGCCAGATTCACCAGATGGTTGAGTTGGGTGAAGTGAGCATCCTTCACAAGTCTGACGGTGGAGCTTCCTCTCGTGTCAGTGGCCAGATCATCCGCGTCAGTATAGATCCTGTAGAGGCTCAGGCTGTCACGCAAGTTTACAGCATCATCGCCAATCTTGAATGGGATCGTAATCGAAATTTGCGTGACAAAAAGCGCTTCGCGTATGTCTGCAGAGACCTCCAATACTCAGCTAAAGAAATCTCAAGCTCAGAGAAGCCCTGATTGCCATGTCTGATGCTCCGTTAACTAAACCCAACAAGCCTGTTGAGGCATTAGCTGCCAAAGCACCACGACGCAAGGGGGTGGTGGATACCCTCGTAGCACGGGATCAAACCGCCGTGTTTTGGTTCTTGATGGCTTGCGCTGTCGGCGGTGGTTGTGCCTGGTATCTGGTGATCATGGCTGAGGCATTGAAAGCTCGTCCGCCCTTTGTTGTCATGGACACTTCAGGAGCTTATTACGTAGCTCCAGGTCTGAACTTTGACTCAATGGATCCGATGCATTTGGATCTCACTCGGCTCGCGGTGGAGACCATGTTTCAGCGTGGTCCACAGGGCCTGCTGAATGAGGAGCGGGTGAGCAAGCTGTTTTCCCAAAATGGATCGAAGATGCTCTACGACATCATCAACAAAGAGACCGATTATTTTCAAAATCAGAGCGTGGAGCAGACGTTGGAAATTTTGCCAGACATCGAACTGGCAGGGCTGCCGAAAGAGTTTTTCCCTGGCAATGGCCTAACCCCCGAAAAGAATCCATCAGTGCTCGCCAGACTTCCCTCAGCGGTCTCTTCCTGGATTACCGGTTATGTCACGCGTCGCAGTATCTTCAATGGTCAGGCTCAGGTGGAAAACTATCGATTCAAGGTGAGCTTCATTTGGAAAATGAATCCTGACATGCGCATGTACAGTGCCTACCCCGACGTGGTGGAGAAGATCATCGAATACAAACTGGAGAAAATCAGCGATCTATGAACATCCTCCGACGACTCAGTCTCATGTTGCTTTGCCTGCTGCCGCAGCTGATGCCAGCTCAGGTTCAAGAAGGACGTGAGTTGGTCATGCTCGATCCTAAAAAGTTAGTCAACGAGGTCGCCATCAACACAACGGTTGCCACGACCATCACCTTTCCTGAACGCATCACTTTGATGACAGGGTTCGGTCTCGTCACTGAACCAGGGGCTGCTCAACAACTGGAGCAGAGCAAGGTGGCCTTGGTGCATTATCAAAATGTCCTCGAAGACACGCTGGTGGTGCGTTTGGTGAAAGTCGGCGAGCCCTGCCATGTCACCATTCGCACGGCCAAACACATCCATCTCTTGCGTTTCGTCCCATCTGACGAAGCGAACTTGGCCGTGATCGTTCCGCCCCCTCTAGAGAAAGATGCGGCGGTGCAAACCACGGCTGAAAACATCGTCAAAAATCGAATCAATTACAGCACCGAGGAGTTGGTGGGTGTGCTCAGCAAAGCCAAAAATCGCAAAGCTCTCCAGCCGCTGAATCCGGGGTTATTCACGGGTTGGTTGGAGCGCAATGACTTGGACATGAGCGTGACCAACAATGACCTGACCGCTGCCATCTATGAGATTCAGCGTCAGCCAGCTAAGGACGCGACGGTCTTCCGCTGCTGGATCACCAACACCGGGGCACAGCCTTATGAGTTTGAGCCGAATGGAGTTAAAATCCGTGTTGGTGAGCGCGCCTACGATCCGCAACTTGTGGACTGCAGTGGCCTTGTGCAGCCTGGCCAAAAAGTCCCCTTGGACGTAGTCCTTCAGGGCGGTCCTTCGGGTGGGCGCGAAGGGCTTTCCATCAACCAAGATTTCCGCATTGAACTGCCAAAACCTGGGCGCACGCAGGCATCTGCAGCTCTGTTTGGAGATGCCACCGCTGACGGCAGCAAGTAACCCAAAAAGACACTCGCTATGATGAAGCATTTTCAGAAACCCGGTGTGCAGATGGGCCTCCTTGCGGTGGTGGTGGCCCTCGCGGTCACGGCGTTTTATTTGAGCAAGCGCCCTGGTCAAGCCGTGAATGCACCGCCACCCGTCATCACGAAGGATGGTCAAGTCGTGGAAACGGCACCCGAGACCTTGGCGGTGGAAGATAAAAAAATCGCTCTGGGTGAGGATCGAACTTCACGCACAGGCACCGATCAGCAAGTGGAGCGCTTCACGGTGCCTGCGAAAAAACCACCACCGCCAACGCTGATCTCAACGGGTCGCAATGAAACCAAAGAACAGCAGGCTCCACCGCCCTATCCGGTCTTGGTGCATGTCACGAATCAGGCACCTGCACCTTTTGTGGCGACCGAGCCTAAGTTCTTTGCCCCACGCGGCATGCTTTTTAAAGCCGCACTGGTCATCACCGTGGACTCCTCATCATTGGAGACTCCTGTCTTGGCTCTCGTCACGGAGGACGTTTATTGGAATGGTCGTCTCATTGTTCCGGCCGGCACTCAGGTTCATGCGACTGCAGCTAAAGGGCGTGTTCGTGATCGCATTGAAGTGAACGGGCAATACACCTTCATCTGGGCCGACGGGCGCGAATACAGCATCAATTGTGTAGCCTTGGATCATCAACGACTCACCGATGGATCGTATGCCCTCACCGATGGTTCTGCGGGGATCCGTGGCCAGATTGTGAAGGATGATCAGTATGCAGAGCTCAAGATTCTGGTCGCAGAAGCACTTCAGGGACTGATGAACAATCAGCAAGATCAGTTTCAGAGCATCTATGGACTGGTTCCGCAGAATACGAATCGCAATGCTGCGCTCGGCGGTGGCTCGCAGGCTGCTTCTGCGTATTCTGGGCTGCTCACCAAGAAACTGGGTGAGGACCTCGATTATGTCCGTGTTCCTGCAGGTACACAGTTTTACATTTTCACCAAAAGTGTTTTTGAGCCTGATCTCGCGAGTGTCGGTGGGCTGCGTCAGGGTAACAAACCTGCCTCCAGTTGGGAGTTAGCTGAAGAGACTTATCAGCGCGCTCAGGCAGAGGCCAGCAGCGCCTCCGAAAAAGCCGCCAAATTGGGCGATGCCACTCGCAAAGCTGAAGAACAAAAGCGCACGGCTGAACGCGCCGCCCGTGTCAGCAGCCTCGTCAACACTTCCTCGAATAGCGCAGCGACTCCGAACCCCTCCTCCCGCACTTCGCCATGAATGCCTTCCCACGATTCGCCCTAACCCTGGTCGCCAGTGCCCTGCTCGCCGCCTGTGCCTCCAAAGAAGTGGCCCTGTCAGACGACCCTCTTGTGTTTCCAGAGGAAGAGCAGGAGACCGCTTACATCCCCACCTACTCGAAGACAGTGGTTGCCGGTTGGCCCAAAGGTCGCGCCCTGGATCCCCATGACAGCTCCCGCGTTCGTCTGGGCGAAGAGGTGCATGCTTATCATGTCGGTCGCCTCCCCAGCCGTGATCGCAGGGAGATGCATGAAGCCCACACTGTTTATCGAGTGGAGCAAGATGCCCGTTGGGACACCCGCTTGCCTGCCACACCGATGGACTCTCGTGGGGTCGTTCTCGGCATTGTCGAGCCTTCACGGGCTCAGGTGCCGGACAGCGTGATCATCGAACAAGAGCGTCAGAGCCTGGTGGCCAAGACACAGGCACTGCAAGTCACCATGACCAAACTCTCCGTGCTCCAAAAGGAACTCGAGAAGAAGCGACTGGCTTTTGATGAAACCGAGAAACAGGCCAAAGAAATCGAAGCCTACCTCGCTAAAACCATTCAAGAGCGTGACGAAGCAAAAACGCTGCTCAATCAAACCAAGGCCAAACTCGAAGAGCTGGAAGAGAATGAGCGCCTGCGCGTCAGGTCTTCCTCTCAGGGCTTTGGCAAAACTCCCAAGAAGTAGGCACTCCCAAGCGCATGGTCGATTTAGAGCACATTCGCGGTTTGCCCCCGTTCCTCTCGGAGCGGATCATCGGCCAGGATCATGTGATCCCCCGTCTTGCTCCCATTGTTCAAAATGGTGAGCTGGGTCTCAGTGATCCAGGTCGCCCTAAAGGCACGTTTCTCTTTCTGGGACCAACCGGCGTGGGAAAGACCGAAATCACGCTGCTGATGTGCGAGTATGTTTTCAAAGATGTGAACAAGCACTGCATTCGCTTGGACATGTCAGAGTATCAAAATCAGGAGTCGCTTGGGCTGTTGTTAGGCCAGGGGGAAGGCAGTCGTGGCAACATGGGCCGCTTTTATGATCGGGCTGAAGGGCGCGGTGTGATCCTCTTTGACGAAATCGAAAAAGCCCACCCACGTGTGCTCGACATCTTCCTCCAGGTGCTGGACGCTGGACGCATCACCGTCGCGAATGGCGAGACCTTGAATCTGTGCAATTTCTACATCGTCGCGACTTCGAACATCGGCGCGGATGCACTCATGGAATTGAAAAACAGCCCGATGTCCACCATCGAGCGTTTCATCGAAGATCTGGCGGCGGCTGAACTTCGCCCCGAAGTTTTGGCTCGCTTCAACGTGCGCTGCGTTTTCCAAAAACTGGGCTACTCCGCCCAGAAGCAGATCGCCATGATCATGCTCAACAAAGAGTTGAAAAATCTACGCAGCAAAGGCTACGAATTGACGGTCGGCACGGGTGTGCTGGACCTCCTCGTCTCCCAGGGCGTGGAGCCTCGGCTCGGTGTGCGTCGCATGAGAACGACCGCAGAGAGCCAGTGCCGCCATGCGGTTCGAGAGGCCCTCATGGCAGGCAAACCGACTTCGGGAACCCTCGTTGCAGAAAATGGGCATCTGGTCATCCATCCGTGATTTTTACCGGAAGTGGAAGCCGGAGATCGATCTCTACGGCATCGGCTTCCTCCTCATCATCAGTGCGCTGGTCACCAACCGCATGTTGGCGGCGGGCATTGTTTTTGTCGGCATGTTCACGCTCGATGCGATGCGCCGTTGGGGGGAGCCTTGGCGGCAGATTGGTGAAAAAGAATGGGAGCGCCGTCGCCTAGCGAATCAGCAACTTTGGAAGGAGCGCATGGAGGAGCTTTTCAGTCGATTCAAAGATGAACCGCCACTGCCCACCACGACCACACATTTGATTCCCCGGCCAGAGCGCCCTGAAGTCGAGCCAGATCTACCCGAAAGCCCAGCTCCGATCCTCGAGCCCAAAAATTCACTCCCTCCGGTCGCCCCGCCTGTCACACATGACACCTGATGGGCTAATTCCCTTTGAACGAGCCGCCCATGCAGACGCCCCTCCCTCTTCTCACTCACGCCCTCCGGCTCTTTCTCGGACTGTGTTCTCTCCTTGTTTTAGCTTCATGCTCCAGCCCGACTCCAGAGTTTCTTCATGACCAGGATGTCATTCCAGTGGGCAGCCGTGTCGAGTTTTGGGTGGATCACGATGACCGTGGTTGGGTCGTCTCCAACATCCACATCGCGTATCTACCACGGGTCATGACGGGTGCTGAGGCTCGTCGTTGGGCTGAGGGCGTCGGGGATCGGGATGCCGGCATCCGCTGGACACGTTATTATCTTCTGGTGACCCATCCGGAGCCTCCGCATCCCAAGTATCGCAGCGCCGTTTTTACGACTCGCTCGCAGCCGTATGAAATGACAGGTCGCCACCCGGCCCTGGAAGCTCCTTAACGTCTCGTCTTTCTCCTCTAACCCTTCATTCCTTCATCCTTTTTATGGCCGATAATCCCGTCGAAACCGCCGCCGCAGAACTCAAGAAGCTCTTGGCGCAGCTTCAGAAAGTCATGCAATTGATGGAGTCTCTTGAGAAGGCCAAGATTGCTGAGGATAAAGCGATCAAAGCAGATGCGAAGGCTGCGCACAAGGAGATGGTGGAGCGTGCCAACAAACAAGATGTGGGAGATCGTCTTCACGCCCTTCAAAAAGCCGCCGATGGCACCCACGTGGACAACCAAGCTCTTCTCAAACAAGTCGAAGATCTGAAATCTCAGATTGATGATTTGGTCAAAGAAAAAGGTCTGGATCTGGGTGAGGTGGATGTGGGGGAGCTCAATGAAATAGTGGGTGATGATACTGAGATTGCCTTTTCTCAGAAGAGTTTTGGTCAGAAATTAGCTGGCAAAAATCCTCGGCCTGGCTCGGTTCTTGATGATACCAGAGGTGAACTTCAAATTATACAGGATGCTAATAAAAACGATATTGGAAACGCGCTGAATTTAGCAAAGGGAGCTGGTGTAACAAATGGATTAGGTTAATCGAATTCAAGCGATCTAGGCCCTATGTTGAATTTTCGGTCCTAACTTTAAACACATGTCTCAAAAGCCGCAAAAACCAGACATGACACGAGATCTCGATGGAGATGGCGATGTGGACCTTGCGGATGATGTGACCCGTGATCTGGATCGTGATGGGCGCATCGATGGTGAAGATCGTGAAATCAACGATCTGGACAATGACAATGACATCGATGCCCGAGATCGTGAACTCAAACGACAGCAGGAAGAGACGCAGAAGGAAAGCGTCGGGTCCTCCTTGGGATTGAGCAAAAAAAATGGCACCTGGCAAAAGCCAGATGCCGAGAAACTAGAGATCGCAGTTCGGGGCCCTAAACTCGGTTGAGTTGAGTTGGAACGGGCAGCCTAATAGGCCCGCCTTTCAACAGTGCTATTAGCGATTCACCAGGTCCACAACCTTGTCGTTCATCTGACGCAGTCGCTTGGAAAGACAGGTGGTGATGCGGCTCAGCAAACGATAAGCCACCTTGGGATTGGCTGCATGCAGGCGATCCAGGCTGTCTCGAGTGATCAGCCAGACTTCCGCTTCATCCAGAGCACGAACAGTGGCGCTGGCTGGGCCTGGATCAAAGACGCTCACTTCGCCAAGTGAATCGCCCGCTTCGAGCAGAGCGACACGTTTATTGATGCCATCCACGTCTTGCAGCACCTCGAGCTTGCCTTTCAGCAGCAGATACAGGTGATCATTTTCATCGCCCTGACGGATGACGATTTCCTCAGCCTGATAAGCGCGTGAATCTCCAAAACTGGAAAGCAGACCGAGTTCATTGGCACTGAAATTGGCGAGGAGAGGTGTGAGGGATGGCATGGTTCAAATGGATAGGGAGAGAAGAAACGATGGCTAGGAGACGACTGTCTAACACAAAATCAGGCTTCACCCAATCGGCCGATTTCAGAGTGAGTCTTTTGAAGACGTGGGAATCGATGTCAATCCTGCCTGAGAAGGTCACAAGGGAAGTGAAGGAATGTTATCGTCTGAAGGTTAGTGCGACTCGAAAACTGAGAGCTTCTTGGGGCAGGGAATGAAAAACACCTCACCTCACTGAGGCGTTACTTAACAGATATGGAAGCAGTCTCTTTGTTGCTGTTGTCTTGACGATTGGCGCGCAAATCCATCTTCTCCTTATGCGCCGTTTTCGTCGTGTTCAGGTCGGCGAGCTTATCCTTATTGTTTGAGACGCGTGCCTTCAGTTTGTTAAAATCCTTCTCCGCTTTCAAGGCATCCATGATGTCTTGTTGCTCTGCGATTTCTTGTTTCGTTCCGTCGCGGAATTTGTCAGCATCAAATTTGATTTTACCTGCGTCCAGATCACTGAGGGTTTTCGCAATGCTGGAAGACTTTAAATGAGCTTCCGCCTGATCACGTCGATTCTCAAGATTTTCGAGGTGGCTTTGCCTTTTCTCAATCTGCTTCACCAACCGGTCCATTTTGAGCTGATCCACCTTTTGAACAACAGCGGTTTTTAATGAGTTGGCGGTGCTGCTGATACGGTCAGCGGCCCCACGCAGCATTTCCCGGACACTGGTTTTGGCAGTGTCTTGGGCTGGCGTGTTTTGATCCAAAGTGAGATCAACAGGTTTAATGACAGGAGTTCCGACTGCCTGACCTTTGGTTTGATTGTTCGTGTAAGCCGCATCTAGATTGACACGTGTTCCCGCCAACAACCCTGTTGGGTCATTGGTGATGTTTTTTTCCGGATTGGCTATCAATTGGGCCTTGGCTTGCATGGCGACCCTTTCTTGTTTTGTGCCAATTTCTGCCTCAGTGACTTCAGGACCTAAACCTCTCAATGCAAAGGCGTCTGTCTGGGCAACGTTGGAGAGTTTGTCCGCAGTTGCAGAATCAATACCGACTGTGATGAGTTGTTGTTTGGCACTCTGGGCCAGGGTTCCAAGATAATCCTGTACATCTGGATAGTTGGACATGTTCTCAGCAGCACTTTGGATCATGCCGGCAGCACGAGTATCAGGATTGTTGCCATTCTGGTAGCCGTCTTGGATAGCGTTTGCCATCAATTCAGCGCCTGGCCCCGATTTAAGGTACTGTCCACTGAAGGCGCTGCCTGCTGAATGTCCTCGCATGAACGCATTTGGGTTTTGCGCGCTGACTTTGGCTGCTTCATGTGCGATTAATGCTCCACCAATTTTCTGGAAATCGTTGGGGGTGAAATCTTCTCTTTTAAGCAACACTTCTGCGGCGAGTTTGGCAGTGTTTGCTTGATCAGCAGGTAGACCTTGCTGAGTTAGGAGATGGCTGCAGGCGAGATCCACCGCGTCAGAGGGTTGATTGGTCATCAACTTGACGCCGAAGCTTACTGTTTCAGGGGTCGGAGTCGTGTTGAGCTTCGTGAATGAGTCAGCAACGGCCTGTTGGGTCGCAAGGTCTGCCCCTGGTGCAATCTTTTGGACGATTTTTAGATTGGCTTGGCTCCGCAGTTCATGTTCGAATTCATGCAAACTTTGGGGGGTGCCTGTGGCCGTTTGTCCTGCGACACCTTTGGCAATGAGGTTTTTGATCTGCGCGTCAGGCTTTTCTCCAACTGTCTGAGTGTAGGCCTCCGTTAAAAGTTGGATGCTTGGTTTGGGATCGTAATTGCCAGGGCGTGTGTCGGTGGTAGCTGTCAGCCTACCTTTTTCATTGATTGTAAAGTGATCAAATGCTTGATCTGATTGACTTCGAAACACGGAGTTGATATCGCTCAAATCCAATCGTTTGTTGAGTTTAGGGGCAATGGAGTAGTCAGCCATAAGATGAGATTTTTCTATTTTGGAATGATGGGTTCTGTGGTTTTTTGTGTCGAAATTGGCTCCCATCGAATTTCGATTCTATCTGCCGAGAGGCACGAAAATCGGGGAAATCGATGGTCACATGGTGCTGAAGTGAATTAGCAAAACGGGGTATTTTTGTGACAGAGAATTTTCAAGTGAGTCGAGTTTCACCCTCCTCATGGTCAAGTGCGTGCGTGAGACTTTGGCGAATCTCAATCATGAGATTTCTCACCGAATCGCGCTCGCTATGATTCTTCGAGTCCATTGATTGTTGGAGAGGCTGCGATGATTGGTTTTCAATCTATATGTTCAGCTCGTGGACACTTTTGGTGATGGCTTTAAAAGCTCCTTGGGCTGCATCGAGATTGGTAAAAGGTTAGTAGCTGGGTGCCTCCTCGCTGAACGGGTTTGTCTTCCAACTGCGCACCGGCTTTTTCATGGATTGATTTGGCGGATTGCTTGAAAATTTTTGATGGCCTGCGTCAAGAGATTCCCCTGAATCTGTGTGTCACTACCCCCTCAGCGCTAAGGCCTCATGTGCGAATGCAGGTGAGGTGAATGTTGGCCGCAAAGTATTGGATAGCCTGGTCATTGCGCTAATCTGCGCCTGCCAGTCCTGATTTGCGGGCAGGTCTTTGAACATGCCTTTGCTCGGCTTCTATTTTATTTCGTTGATGACGTCATCGCTTGCCAAGGTTGGAAGAGAGATTGAGAAAGTAGAGGGATTCAAAAGCGAAGACTCGCTTTAGTTAAAGAATTTAGAGTGCTCTATCTCAGACTTCTTCGGGCGGCAGGGGCATCTGTGTTTTGCTCGTGATTGTCTGGTTTGAGCGTATCTTTCAAAACACCTTGTTTCTTTTCCAAGTCTTGAACTTTGGTGGCGTTTTGAGTGATCTTGTCCTCCAACTTATTCGCTAGCTTCAGGTCATCGATCTTCATGGCAATATCCATGTCTGCTCCTTCTGCATGGGTGGGATCGTACTGCTGCTGTAGTTCTTGAATCTGTTGATTTCTCTCGGTGCGTTCCGCTGGAATTCCTTTTTCCTTCAAGGCGGCAAACTGAGAGGTCAGATTGGCGCTATGATTTTGACGTTTTTCGATCTGTCGTTCGACTCGTTCCAACTTCTGTTGATCACTGAGCATGCCTAGTTTGGCTTGAACGCTTTCTTTGGCTGAACTCAGTGTGTTGCTGACTTTGCTCGCAGCGTTGCGCAGCATCTCACGGACACTCGGTTGCTGCTCTTGAACAGGAGCGATTTTTTGGATGACACGATCAGGGTTGTTGACGAATGCCTTGGCTTCTTTCAGAGCTCGCTCAAAGGATTTGATATTCTCATCAGTGTTCAACATCATCAGGTGATCGACCCCACTCGTGGTTTCCACATCCACGCCTTTCGTGGTGCCATTAAGTTTGGCGATCAGTGGAGTCATGTGACGATTGTTTTCATTCCCGAAAGCCTCTTTTGTGTCGTAAACTGCGGAGATTGGCATTTTGGCTGATTCAGGTTGTTGATCCCGACGTTCAGCGATTTTTTCAGCCAAGGGCATGTTATCCCATACTTCTGTCAGTTGGCTTTTTTCAATCAATCTGTCGATCCCTTTGAGCTTATCCAAGCCCTTATCTTCGAGGATCGCATCGATGGTAGCACCCATTTGTTCTTTTTGAGCCATGCGTCCCGAACTAAAGCCGGACGTGATATGCAGCCCCGCGGCGTTCTTGTTCGTCTCAGCTGCATAGGTCGCGAGAAAGCTTCCTTGGGAGTAGCCTGCGTAGGCTTGGCTATTCAATGCCATTCCCTTTTCGTGCAAATGGTC
>JAIXVB010000303.1 GCA_027483245.1 Verrucomicrobiaceae bacterium
CAGAACGGCAGGGTGACGATGTCATGCTGACCCCTATGCGTAGGCCTCTATTCGTTTTCTCTTGGGCATCCTCACGTGGTGAGGCACCCGTGGCTGCGTGTGCAGCGCCGCATCTCAGGCAGAGGGGGTGGGTTCGGGCCATGGCTCGGGTCAGCGAGTTCATTTCATCAAGGGCACAGGGTGTCTTGGGCATTCGATGGGAACGGAAACGTGGACTTAGCTTCTGGCTCGGTGCGGCACTGCTCCTGGGGCTGGCCCCGGTGGGAGTGCAGGCGCAGGCAGGTGGGAATACGATGCCGATGGGGCTGCTCATGACGGGGAACCAACGGTTTGACAGCCGGGACTTCGACCAGCCTTTTACACAAGTGTCCGCAGGGGGATCCGCCTCCATGGCTCTGAAACGAGATGGCACCGTGGCCGCCTGGGGCAGCAATGTATTTGGACGATCCGTGGTCCCCGCCGGACTGAGTGGGGTGAAAGCCGTCTGTGTAGGTGGGGCCTTTTCCCTGGCTCTGAAGCTGGATGGCACCGTGGTGGCCTGGGGCGCAAATACGAATGGCGAAACCCAAGTGCCGGTAGGTCTGACGGGAGTCACTGCCCTGGCTGCGGGCGGCGACTATGCGGTGGCCCTGAAGAGCGATGGCACCCTGGTGAGTTGGGGAAACACGGCAAATCCAGGAAGCCAAGTACCAGCAGGGCTGAGCGGTGTCACGGCAATCTCGGCAAAACTTTCCCACACCCTGGCGTTGAAGGAGGATGGCACGGTGGTGGCCTGGGGGAATAATAACAATCAACAGTGCAATGTGCCATCGGGGCTCACCAACGCGGTCGGCATAGCCGCAGGTTTTTTCCATAGCATAGCGCTCAAGGCAGATGGGAAGGTGGTGGCCTGGGGAAGAGGCACCTTCAATTCAACCCGAGTGCCCGTGGGACTCAGTGATGTGGTGGCGATCTCGACGGGTCATTTTCACACGGTGGCGCTGAAGGCCGATGGCACCGCAATCGCTTGGGGCGGTGAGTATTTTCTTGGAGATTATGGTGGTCCCATCCTCTACAATTACGACTCGAGGGTTCCGGTGGGGTTGACGGGCCTCGTGGCCGTGAGCACGGGGGACTATCACAACACGGCGCTCAAGGCGGATGGCACGGTGGTCAGTTGGGGACGGCAGGATCGGGGGTGCACGATTGCTTCCATCTCCCCCGATGAAGTGAGGCAGTTCCGCCATTTGGTGGGTTCTGATTCACAAACAGTGGCGCTGAAGGCAGATGGAACCGTGGTGGGCTGGGGGTCTTCTTCTCCAACACCTCGTTTCCTGCCTGTCGGTCTGCCTGGCTTCACTGCCGTGGTGGGGAATCTTTCTTTCAATATGGGACTGAGGTCAGACAGCAGCTTGGGGTTCTGGCCAAACAACTCAGAGAATGCTCTTCTTGGCCTAACCGGGGTGGTGGCGATTGGCACAGGGCAAAGGCATCTCCTGGCCGTGAAGTCTGATAGGACGGTGGCAAGCTGGAGTAGCTCAACGCAGCCCCTGCTGGACGTGCCTGCGGGGCTGACTGACGTGATCGCTGTGACGGGTGGAGAGCTGCATTCCGTGGCGCTGAAGGCGAATGGGACCGTGGTGGCCTGGGGCAGCAATCAATACAATCAGGCCACGGTGCCAGCGGGGCTGACCGATGTGGTGGAGATCGCCGCGTGTCACTCCCACACCCTGGCGCTGAAGAGGAATGGTCAAGTGGTGGCCTGGGGCCGGAATGACTATGGCCAGATCAGCGTGCCGGGGCATCTGCGCGGCGTGGTCTCGATCCGAACGACCAAGCAATATTCGATGGCCGTGAAGGCCGATGGGACCCTGGTGACCTGGGGCACGGTGCCGAGCTCCCCATCTGCAGCCCTGCCAGACCAGGTGCCTGGGTTGGAATCGGTGGCTCTATCAGACACCTACAGCGCCGTATTGTATCCCCTCCAAGCGATCCAGATCACGGGGCAGCCGGTGAGTCAGCGGGTGGCGACTGGGCAGACCGCCGTGCTGGGGGTGACGGTGCAGGGCACCTCACTGAACTATCAATGGTATGAAGGCACCTCTGGGGACACGAGTGCCCCGATCGTGGGTGCTGTGGGGCGGACCTTCACGACCCCAGCGCTGACGAGTGAGACGACTTACTGGGTGCGAGTGAGCAATTCGCTGGCCGTGGTGGATAGCGCTGCGGCCGTGGTGCAGGTCTCCGCCGACCCGCTGGCGCCGACCTTCAATACCCAGCCTCAGTCCCAACTGGTGCGGGTTGGAGAGTCGGTCACTTTTGACTCCCTGGTGACGGGGACCCCGGACATCACCTTTCAGTGGCTGAAAGGCACGGCGACTGTGCCGATGGCGACGGCGACAAGCCTGACACGCACAGGACTGGAGACCACCGATGCGGGGCTTTACAGCCTGCAGGGCACGAACTCGGTCGGTGTTCGGCGTTCCGCTGAGGCCTGCCTGGGCGTCATCACTCTGCCGCCAGCCACGGCTCAAGCCAGCCTGGGCAGTGCGATCACCCTGACCGCGAGTGTGACATTACCTGCAGGGGCAACGGCGCAGTATGAATGGCGCTGGAACGGGGAGCCTTTGACGGAGGGCGGGCGCTACACAGGCACGGCAAGCCCGAGCCTGAGGATCACCGATGTGCAGGTGGCCGATGAGGGGCCCTACAGCTGCAAGATCACGATGGTGGCACAGACGGCGACGCCGAGCCGGGTCAATGGTGAAACGACCCTGGTTGTGGTGCAGAAGCCACAGCTCCGAGAGGTGGATTGGCCCGTGAACTTTGCCAACGCACGAGTGGGCCAGAGGATCGACTTTCAATTGAGCGCGGATTACCTGCCGACGAAGTTCACGGTGACGGGCCTGCCTCCAGGGCTGAAGGTGGACAGCGCCACTGGCCGTATTTATGGTATGCCGACGGTGGTGAAGCTCGTGCGGGGAGTGGCATCGCCTTACACCCTGAAGATCAGCGCGAGTAACGCGGTGGGCACCAGTGTGGTGCGGACGGTGCTGTGGACGATTGAGCCCTTCTACCCTGCTGCGGTGGGAACCTTCAGCGGGTTGGTCAACAGTGGGCCGATCAATCAAGCCCTGGGTGGCGCGGTGAAGGTGGTGGTGACCAGCACGGGTTCCTACACCGGCACGCTGAAGATGGGCGCGGCGACTTACTCGCTGCGGGGAACGCTGACCTATGTAGGGCCGTCGGGTTCGCCATCGAGCCTGCTCACCCTCGTGCGCAGGTCCCCTCTGACACCGCTGGTGGTCAGCATCCAGATCGATCTGACGTCGCGCTACATGCAGGGTTACGTGGAGGAATCGACCCTTGGCCGCGTGTCTTTGATTGCCTATCCTTCCAGGAACTATCGCAATGCGGCCACGGATGCGTATGTGGGAAGCTACAACACCGCGATCAACCCACCCGGGAACAGTGGCCCTGAGGGCTACGGTTATGTGGTGATGAAAGTGACCCCAACCGGTGCGGTGACCTGGACCGGGAAGCTGGCGGACGGCACCGCGATCACTGGCAGTGAGACCCTGAACGCTGAGGAGCGCCTGCCTTTTTACCATTCGCTCTATGCGAATACCGGGAGAATCCAGGGCTGGCTGCGGCTGGATGCCATTCCCAAGACCCTGACGGGCCAAGTGGAATGGTTCAAGATGGCGCAGGCGACCACCTCGACCACGCGCCTCTACAAGGC
>JAIXVB010000617.1 GCA_027483245.1 Verrucomicrobiaceae bacterium
AGGGCCTGTGTCGCCGCCGAGGCATCCGCCACTTTTTGGGTGAAGCGCAGCGGCGGCTGGCCCTGCCAGAGTCTTTTGTTGGCAGGAGCGTTGAGAAAATCAAGAGCGGTGCGGAAGGCGCCCAGGCGGTTGGTGAATTCGTCTCTCATTGGTAAATCGTGGCTCGTATCTAATTACCAATTTTGATGAGCGACGTAACACTCGATCACTCACTTTTTATTCTTTTTATTCCTGAATGCATTCCTGGAATGCACTGATTTTTAGATAAGCAGAATGTCATTTAATCCAGCCACCACTGACCGCACTATTTCCATCTTTTTACCTAGCTGTTTTTTATTTGATCAGGGTATTCTTGAGCCCAAATCAGGCATGACGACGTCCGACCGTCTCATTACGATGTCCGACCGTCTCATTACGATGTCCGACCGTCTCATTACGGTGTCCGACCGTCTCATTACGACGTCCGACTGTCTCATTACGACGTCCGACTGTCTCATTACGACGTCCGACTGTCTCATTACGACGTCCGACTGTCTCATTACGATGCCCGACTGTCTCATTGCGGTGTCCAACCGTCTCATTGCGGTGTCCGACCGTCTCATTGCGGTGTCCGACCGAGCCATTGCGACGTCCGACCGAGCCATTGCGACGTCCGACTGTCTCATTAAGACGTCCGACCGTCTCATTACGGTGTCCGACCGTCTCATTACGGTGTCCGACTGTCTCATTACGGTGCCCGACCGCGTCATTGAAAAGGCGGCGGGGATCAATCCGCAAACGCGCTTTGAGGGCCTTTCACGCCCTCAGGCTCAGGGCTTCACGAGGCGGAAGAATCGGCTGCCTGAGCTCAGCGGAACCGTCACACTGCTTGTGCTGTTCACAGTCGTGATGACGCGTGAGGAGTCGAACCAGCTGGTGGGGTTGAGATCTGGGCTTTCCTGAAGGGTCCAGCCTGTGAAGGAATCCGGCCAGGAGACGTTGAGAGATCCTGGAATGTCCACGGAGAGGCTCACATCTGGTTTCACCACCACATCATTCACCCCGAGCATGAAGGGCGAGAGGCTGGAGGTGATGGCTTCGATGACATTCGTCGCTGGATTGACTTTGCACGGCAGCTTCTCCCACACGCCGTTGTTGGAGTGATAAATGACGAGTTGGTTCGCATCATAGCCAGCCGGAAGCAGCGCTGGATTGTAGGCGAACTTGAGTTTGATGTTGCCCGTGTGCGCCCCGCTGTAACGAAGGTTCCACCGTTGTTTGCGCGTGCTATGGGTTTTCACTTTGGCCTCGCCAACGTGATCAATGAGAGCCACCGGAGCCCCCACATCCATCGCCGACATCTGCACTCCGGTGGAATCTCCCACGACCTCAAAGGTCGCCATGTCCTCGGTGACGGTCACCCACTCGCCACCCACCAGATGATGATTGTGGTGCTCAGGCCTTCGCCATGAAGACCATCGGCGTCCACCACGTCCGCCATCGCCTCACCACTCTCTGCATCGAGCGGCCCAGTGTATTTGTAGAACTCGTAACGACGGGTCACGACCTCGTCGCCATCAGGCAGATCTTCGGGAGCCGCCGCCACTTCGTTGTTCAGGCCGCCATCGGGTGCGGAGGTTTTCTTTTGCAAGATGCGCCACCACGAGAGCGCCACTACCGTTGTCGATGAGCCAGTTGTAGCGGATGGCGCCCACCGCGAGACGGAAGCCGACACCGAAGTGCTCACCCCCGAAGTTCACATTTGGATTCGTGAACTGGTGACCATCCGTCGGGTTGATTGGCCCGCTCGGGATCGCTGTGTAGGCTGCCCAAGAGCCATCTGCGTTCTTTTTGCTTTCCCAGCGAATGCGGCACTTGGGATGGGCCGGGTCCGTGTCATCCTGCTCGAGGCGTGGGGCACCGTCATGGTTGTAATCGTAAATGTAAGTGATGTCCGTGCTGCGGCAGTCCTCGATCTCGAAGCCGTGGCAGACATGCCCGGTGTCATTCACCGTGTCGAAGTTGTTGATGCTGCCATAAGCGATGCTGGCACGCACGCTTGCAAACAACCCGAGAGATGTCAGCGCCACAAGGAGAAGGGAGAGTCTCCTGAGAAAGCGTTTGGCGTTCATGGAGACCATCAGGTCTTATCCCGGCCTGAGACACACGTTATCGTTTGGTAATGTTGATGGAATCAAGTGTTGCGGCCACCCCTCCTGTGCAGACTCTGCCTCACCCCACGCATGCACCTTCTCCTCGTCGAAGATGATTCCGAACTCGCTCGCCAGACCAGTCTTTGGCTGAATGAGGCCGGTCACACCTGCACCTGGAAGGAAAAGGGAAACGCGGCGCTCACGGTGCTCAGCACCGAGGCCTTTGACGCGATGATTCTCGATGTGGGCCTGCCCGACATGGATGGATTCACGGTGGTGGAGGAAATGCGAAAACGTGGCTTTGGCCTGCCCGTGCTCTTTCTCACCGCGCGTGACAATGTGACCGATCGTGTGCGCGGACTGAAGGCGGGCGGAGACGATTATGTGACGAAACCCTTCGCCATGGAGGAACTGCTGGCGCGACTCGAGGCATTGCAACGCCGCAGTGGCCTCACGCCGATGACGCCGCCCTCTCGCACCGTTGGCAAATGGACCCTCGATCCGATCAAACGCCGCTTAGTCTGTCGTGATGAAAGGGTGGAACTGCAACCGCGCGAGTGGACCCTGCTCGAAGTCATGCTGGCGAATGAAGGGCGCATCCTCACCAAAAAGTTCCTGCTCGAAAAAGTCTGGGACATCCACTTTGATCCAGGCACGAATGTCGTGGATGCCATGATCTGCCGCCTGCGTCGCAAGATCGATTCAACCGGCTCATTGTCCCAACTGCAAACCGTCCGAGGCAAAGGTTATGTTCTCAAAGCTTTTCCCTGAACGCCTGTCGTCCACTTGGCGACTCGGCCTCTTGCTCACGGTACTCATGGTGGGCAGCACCGCGCTTTGCATCACCGTGGCTAGCTGGACCATGAAGCGCAATCTCAGCAGCATTGCCCGCGCGGTGGTGCTCGACGATTTGGGTGAGTATGCCGTGCTCTACAACCGCAATGGCCTCAAAGAGATCAAGGATGTCTTCGCCGCTGGTGGCCATGAGAACGATCAAGCGGTGCGCATCACCGGTTCTGATGGGCGCGTCCTGTTTGAGCAAATTCCCATTGCAGTTGCAGGGTATCGCTGGCCTGACAACGCCACTGCGAACTTGCAGCCTTCGCAAACACTGCTGGTCACGGTGGAGCATGAAAAACGTGAGCAGCAACTCCTCGCTGGCTGCCAGGTGCTCAAGGATGGCAACATCCTCTGGTTTGGTCGCACCGACGCTGAAGACCGGGCTTATGTGGAGCATATTCGTGATGATCTTTGGCTCGCGGGGCTCGTCTCCACGGTCTTCATGCTGTTGCCACTCTGGTGGTTCGTCCGGCATGTCCTGCGACCCGTTCAAGACATGATGAAAAGCACCCGCAAGCTCGCCGAGGGCAACACCGATGCGCGGCTGCGCGCTCCGAATGCCGTGCCGGAGTTGCAGGCTTTTGCATCCGCCTTCAATACCGGCCTGGACCGCATCGACGCACTGACCACTGAACTTCAAAGCGCCAACGACAACCTCGCTCATGAGTTGCGAACGCCTCTGGCACGCATCCGTGGCAACCTCGAAAGCTACCACGATCACACAGATAACGCTGCTGCCCGCGATGCCTCGGCTCGGGGCCTGGAAGAAATCGACCGCGCGGCCGATCTCGTGCAGACCATCCTCACCACGCGAGCAGGAGAGCACAAGGCGCTCAAACTCCACCTCGAAACCATCGACCTGCGCGAAATGCTCATCCATTTGCACGATCTCTACAAAGCCGCCGCTGAGGAACGCGGCCTACAATTCACCCTGGAAGCTCCCGATTCATGCCCCGCGATCCTGGATCGTCAGCGCATCAATCAAGCCATCGCGAACTTGCTCGACAACGCCTTCGCATACACGCCCAAGGGTGGGGCCGTCACGCTCGCACTCTCCACCACCGACGATCAAACTCGCATCCTCGTCCGCGACACCGGTCCCGGCCTCAGCGCGGGCGATTTGACAAAAATCTGGCAACGTTTCACACGCGGCAGCGCCGCCAGCGCCAACACGCCCGGCATGGGAATCGGCCTCAGTCTGGTCAGAGCCATCGTTCATGCCCACGGCGGCGAGACCACCTGTCAAAATCGCGATGACCAAGGCGCTGAGTTTTCGATCTCACTCCCAATCCACCGCAACCAGCCATCCCCACAACCTAACCGAGGTCATTCTTGAGTCTTGCCTCCAGCCCAGCGTTTTGGCATGGATGACCGAGTGATCCGTTTCTTTTTCTTTCTCCTTATCGCGGTGCCCCTGAGTGACGGCCTCACCCATCAGGGCAAGGAAGTCAGCACGAGGAGGAAGAGACGAGTGAAGTTCACGATCCGAGATGAGACATGGAGAAAATCAGACTCTGCCAGAGTGCTCAGAGAGGGTTCGCTTGTGCAGCTTCCTCAGCCTATCAAGTTTCTTCTGTAAAATCACTTTTTGAGCATGAGATCGGTGCAGCTCATCTTGTTAGCCAGAACTTCAGGATCACCCCCAACGGTAGGGCCACAAGTGCCCACGCGAGCTTGTCCCAAACACCTTCAGCGACAAGGGCGAGGATGAGGCCAGTGAGGGTGGCGAGGGTGAGGAGGGCAGGAATGGCCCAGGTGGATTGGCGAAGGTGCTGAATCATAGGGCGGGGGTGGCTTCTTGGCGGTTTCTGAACTTCAAAATGAAGAGCCACAGGCCAGTGACACATAGGATGAGGGTCAACACGGTGAAGCAGGCCCAGATCAGGCGTAGCGGCAGACCCGCGTAGTCACCAAAATGCAGCGGACCACTGACAAAGAGGGCCTGGATGTACCACGGGGCATTGCGGGCCACCGTGAGCTGGCCGGTGGAGGCATCGACAAGGGTGAGCTTCGGCACGCGTTTGGCGAGCCCCGTCTCCTCGGCCATGAAGAAGGTGTAGTGATGCTCGCCACTCAGCTGTGTTCCTGGAAAGACGGCAAACTTGAGCTTGTGACCTGGCCAGGCAGCCTTGGCGGCGATCACGGCCTCATCGACGGGCACGATGGTTGTCGGCGCGGGCTTGTTTTTGAAGGGTGCGGTCATGGCAGCAAGGTCACCACGCTGATAGATCATGAGCAGTGGCTTGCTGAGTTCCAAAACAATACCTGTGAGACAAACGACGCTGCACCATGCGAGGGTGGCAATGCCGATGAGATTGTGCAGGTCGAGCTGCTTGATGCGGGTGCCACGATCACGGCGGATCATACCAAAGAGGAAGTTCCGCATGAAAGGCGCGTAGAGCACGGTGCCACTGATGAGAGCGATGAAGAAGGCGATGCCGACGAGTGCGAGATAAAGCTCGCCAAAGAAGCCTGCGAAGAGGTTCGCATGCAACATGAGCACTTGATAACTGAAGGTCTCGTCGAGTTTCACATCGGCGATTTTTCCGGTGAATCCGTCGAGCACGATAGGTTTGCTTTTGGAAAGATCGCTGACGCCATCGGGGGCCATGGAGACATAGACACGACCGGGATGGTCTTCATCCTCGGAATAGACCATGGGATGCCAGCCAGGCTTTGCATCGCGGGCGGCCTGAACGAGTTTTTCCAGAGGCTGCAGGGTGCCTCCTTTGGCATGTGCCTCGGGCACGGAGCCAAGAAGTTCATCAATCTCGTGATGGAAGATGAGCAGCAGGCCGGTGACGCTGAGGAGGAGGAGGTTCAGTGTGCAGAACAGGCTGCTCCAGCGGTGCAGCGTGGTCCAACGACGGGTGTTAGCGGCGGTCATGGTGGGGTGTCTTTCTTCTTCAGTTTCACGATCTCCAGAGGAATGACTTTTTCGATGAAGTCGCGGAGTGACGATTGTTGATCAGGTGTGGCAGCGGTGATGAGGGCTTCAATCAGCGGAGCAGGTTTGGCAAAAGACGCGGTCGGCAGATGCTGGCGAAGCTGGTCGTGCATTTTTTCGGTGCCAAGCACCTCATAAGCGGCTGCGGTTCAGGAACATTGGGAACTCGTTCCGCACGGAGGACAGTGCGGGCCACTTTGATCAGAAATCCAACCTCACGCTGGCGATGATCATGCGGCTTGGGGCGGCGTTGACCATGGTTCCCTGGCCTTGAGCAAAGTAGAATTCGTTGTCGAAGAGGTTCTTCACATTGAGCTGGTAGCGGGCTTTGCCATGCTTGTAGTAAACCAACGCATCGGTCTGTGCCCAGCCGGGAAGGGTGCCGGTGTTCGCTGTGTCCACGGCGACGCGATCGCTGAAAGTGACTCCGCCGCCAAAGCCGAGGCCCTTGAGCTTGCCTCCCTGCACTTCATACGTGGTGAAGATGCCGCCGCTGTTTTCGGGCACACCGTAGCGGCGATGACCGGTCATGGCACCGCTGGGATCATCAATCACGCGGGTGTCGATGTAGGCGTAGTTGACGAGGATGTTCCAGCCGGGGATGGGCTGGCCGATGAGGTCGAACTCAAAGCCACGGCTGCGTTCTTCACCGGCATTGACAGAGAAGAGCGGATTGGCTGGATCAGTTGCGGCAACGTCAGTTTTGTTGATTTGGAAGAAGGCTGCGCTGGCGAGCAGGCGACCGTCAAAAAACTCCTTCTTGGCACCGATTTCGAGCTGGCGTGCCTTTTCGGGATCAATGCTGCCACCGCTGCTGGTGACACGGTTGATGTTTTGCAGTGAGAAAGTGCTCTGGGCGTAGCTGGCGTAGAGGGAGAGACTCGGGATCGGCTTCACGACGATGCCAGCGGATGGGTTGAAATACACTTCCTCAATGTCGCCAGCGGAATTCGGGAAAGGCGGAGAGGTGTAGGTGCTGGTGCGGGTGGCATCGAACCACTCGACGCGGGCACCGAAGTTGAGGAAGACGTTATCGCTGATGTTGATGCGATCCATCAGCAGCACGGACCAGGCTTCGGAGTTGGTATAGGTGGATTCGCCGACAAAGAGCGGAAAGCCTGGGAAGGGGGCGAGCGGGTTGGGATTGAAGCCGCCGTAAACCGGATTGTAGGGATTGATGGAGCTGTGCCCGCTCAGGCTGCGGTTGTTGTCATTGCGCTGGAAATCGAATTCGACGGAGACCAACAGGTCATTTTTGAGGCTGTCGGAGATCGTGGCGCTGTAGAGGTGGTCGAGGCGGGCGGTGAAGTTTTGCTCCTGGAAGTCCGCGCCTGCTGCAGAACGGGCGATGTTGCCAGCGGCATCCTGAAGCGGGCCAAAAAGGTTGGCGAGGATGAAATAACCGCCGTCCTGCTTCGACTCCATGCCGTGGAAGGAGAGTGTGGTCTTGTGCTCGTCATTCCAGCGGTGCTCCAACTTGAGGAGACCGCGGTAGCCTTCGGTCAGCAGGTTGGTGAAGTCGGTCTCGCCCATGAAGAGATCATGGTCGATGCCGTTCAAGACGCCACCATTCAGGTAAGGCAGACCGGGCGTGGTGATGCGGTCGTCGTGGTTGTATTCGCCTTTGAAGGTCAGCGTGGTCTGGTCGCTGATCTTCCATTGAAAAGCCGTGGAGAGGAAGATGCGCTCGCTCTCCATGAAGTCGATGTAGCTGTCTCCCTGCTCGTAGCCCGCATCGAAGCGGATGGCGAATTTGTCCGGCACAGCGGCCCAGTTCGCGTTGAGCTGGGTGCGGTAGAAATCGAAGCTGCCGATCTGCTGCTGGATGCTGAAGCTGTCTTCAAAGGAGGCATCACGGGTGGCGTAGTTCACGATGCCGCCAGCTTCACCACGGCCAAATTCGAGTGCGGTGGGGCCTTTGAGGACTTCGATGGACTCTAGGTTGGCCACATCGGTGGGAGGTGCGGCACTGAGGGTGTTTCCGCCTGTCGATGAACCGGCGCGAAAGCCGTCTTTGATGAAGTTTTGCTGGAGGTAGCCACGCACCAGATAGGCCTCGCCGACGCCGGTGTTATAAGCGCTGCGCTGAACACCGCTGACGTTTTGCACCGCTTCTTCAGGCCGCACGATGGCGCGGTCTTCGATCACTTTTTGGGTCACAATCTGCACGGAGCGGGCGGAGTCGAGCACGGGCTCCTTCATTCGTGTGACACTGGCTGGCTCCGCCGCTTTGATACCCGTCTCCTTGTCCGCCGTGACGACGATTTCAGGGAGGGTTTCCTCCGCTGGCTTCGGGTTTGGAGCAGTCTGCGCACAGAGCGTGGCGGAGGTTAACAAGATGAAAAAGGAGGATAGCGGCTTCATGAGCGGCGCTACTGAGACCTGTTATCAAAATCAATCCACCTCCTGGCGTTTTATTTCTGCCGAACGGCGTTCATTTGAAACTGCTTCGGATTCACCCCAAACTGTTGCTTAAAAAGGCTCGCAAAGTGGCTCGGATTGCTGATCCCGACGATATGGGCAGCATCCAAAATGCTGTGCTCACCCGTGACGAGCATCTGGCGAGCTTTTTCCATCCTCTGCTCTCGCAAATAGCCAAAAGCCGTGGTGCCAAACGTCTGATGAAACCCTGTTTTGAGTTTGGATTCGCTCAAACTCACCTGACGCGCCAACTCAGAAAGGGAAGGAGGTTCCGTGATGGATCGACGCAGAATTTCTGCCGCCGCATGAATGCGCTCAACCTCCTGGCGGCTCAGCTTTCGTTGGGTGTTGGAGCCATTTTGATCCAGCGAGGTAATCATCTCGACGAGAAGGTCCAGGCAGCGCGACTCCATGGAGAGCGTGCGGGCGAGTCCCTGGAATGGGCAGTTTTGAATCTGGTCGGCGACAAGTCGTGCGCGTGACGTGATCGGAGTCACGAGCCAGGGCTCTCCCCTGCCGGAGAGGAACTTCTGCAACAGTGGATGCGCCGCAAGTTCCCGCTCCGAGAGCCAGCGGCGTAGCTGACCGCCCTCAATGCCGATCGTGAGGTGGCGTGAGGAACGCCCTTGTGCAGAGGTCTTGGCTCTGTGCTCCTTGCTCTCCGCGAAACGGATGAGCGCCATAGTGCCGGCAGGGCGGTCACAAACTCTCCGTTGCCCATGGCTGATCTCCTGCCAATGCCCCTCCAGCGCGAGGGTGAGGACATAAAAGTCCATTTCTTCATCACAGCGCAGGCGCACCTCCCGATCAAAGATCTCATCCGCCCAATGCATATACAGCCCCTCTCGGGCCGTGCGGGTGATTGTGAAGCCTTTTACCCACGGCACGCGGGGGACGACTCGCGTTTCTACGATCATGCCCTGTTCCTCGACGGCAGACTCCATTTCATAGACTGAGTCCAACTCGGTGGCCGTTAGGCTGTAAATGCTTTGCGGACGGGACATGATGACGGGTCTTTTGATTCAACGAACGGAGGAAACCAGAATTGAAGCAGGCAACCGACAGAGAGGGACGTATTCTGCCCTATTTCGAAGTCATCTGCTTGCCACAATCAAGGCAATTGAGATTCAATTGCAACTTAATTGAGCGCAGAGACTTCCGACCGCGCCATTGCTTTGTCCGACCGCGTCATTGCGACGTCCGGCCACGCCATTGAAAGGGTCACAGGACTCGATCCTAGGACGTGTTTGATGGGATTTCACGCTTGGCTCATGGTTGTTGGGCTGCCCCCACAAGCTGAGTGAGGCTCTACTTGAGTCTTGCCCCCAACTCGGCGTTTTGGCATGGATGTCCGGGTGATTCGTTTCTTTTTCTCTTTCCTCATCATGGTGGCTTCAGTGAACGCCCAGAGTTTTCCCGGGTGGCCCGCAGGCGTCACCGAAATCCAGATCGTCAGCAGCCTCGATCAAAGCGCGCAACAGGCTCTCACTTGGTCTCCTGAGATGGATGATCGCGAACGCCCTTTGTTGGTCGGTCTCCACACCTGGGGTGGCAATCACCTTCAGGTGTCCAACGGACGCACCTACATGCAGTGGTGCATGGATCGCGGGTGGCACTTTGTGTATCCCAACTTCCGTGGCCCGAACAAAACCCCACAGGCCATGGGCAGTGATTTCGCCGTTCAAGATGTGGTGGATGCCGTCGAGCATCTCAAGAAAACCAAACGCGTGGACA
>JAIXVB010000515.1 GCA_027483245.1 Verrucomicrobiaceae bacterium
GCGGGTGAAATCAAAGGACGGCTGCCGGCTGAAGTCTGGGCGGCTTTTCAAGAGGTGATCGGTCCAGAGGGAACCCTGTGTGTGCCGACCTTCACGCACTCTTTTTCCCAGGGGCAGATCTATGATCCTGACCAGACCGCTGGGGTGCAGGGGCCCTGGAGCGAATGGGTTCGTCAACGTCCTGACGCGCAACGCAGCCGGGATCCGCTCTTTTCGGTGACCGCAGTCGGTGCGCGGGCGGGCGAGCTAACCCAGGCGGTCTCGCTGGAGTGCTTTGGCCCGGAGAGTTTCTGGGCGCGTTTGGAGGCGGCGAACGGTTTTGTCTGTGCCTTGGAGGGCGGTTTGCCGGAAGCGGTGGTGACCTACTTTGAAAAAAAAGCGCGGGTGAGTTATCGCTTCGATAAGCTCTTCCCGGGCAGCTTTTCCGAGCAGGGAATCCTGCGAAAAGGCGCGGTGCTGAGTTTTGTCCGAGATGCAAACGAGGCCGATACGGAGCCCAGCCTGGACCCTCTGCAAGAGCGATTGCTGGCCAAAGGGCTGGCGCGCTTGGGGATGGGTGACTCCGGCGCGATACTGGGGGTGTCGATGACAGAACTGGGCGCTGAGATCGAATCGACCCTGGCTGTGGAGCCGGCGTTTTTGATCGCGGCGGGTCGGCATGGAAGACAGGCAAGGCTGGAGCGGAAGGCGCGTGAGTTTGCCCTGAATCTGCCGGTGGAGGCGTCGATGCGCGAGATGGTGGAGGCGCTGTGGCGTTTGCCTCGGGACATTCTTTCGGATGGTTACGATGCGGCGCTGGAGGCCCTGGCGGGGCAGATGCCGATGACGATTCATCGTTACCCGACGGGCATGCAGGCCTGGACCTGGGTGGTGCCGGAAAAGTGGACCTGCCATGAGGCGCGCTTGGAAACGCTGGCCGGCGAGGTGCTGATCGACTACGCGGCGGATCCTCTGCATGTCGTGTCCTATTCACTGCCGAGGGACGGTGTGGTGACACGGGAAGAGCTGCTGAAGCACCTGCACGTGCATCCTTTCCTGCCCGAGGCAGTGCCCTTTATGTTCAAGTATTATGAGCGTGATTGGGGTCTGTGTTGCTCCCAGCGGCTGCGCGATTCTTTGGAGGATGAAACGTATCGGGTGACGATCCGCTCGGACTTTACCCAGGGCTCTCTCAAAGTCGGAGAGGTGCTGGTGCCGGGGCGGTCGGAGGACTGCGTGGTGCTGTGCGCGCACCTGTGTCATCCCGGTCAGGTGGCGGACGATCTCAGTGGGGTGGTGGCAGGTCTGGAAATCATGCGGGCGCTGAGTCGGCGCACGGATTTGCACCATACGTATCGGCTGCTGATCTTGCCAGAGACGATTGGTTCGGTGGCTTGGTTGAGTCAAAATGAGGCGCTGATTCCACAGATGAAGGCGGGTTTGTTTCTGGAGATGGTCAGCCTGCCGAATCCTCCGGCCCTGCAGCTATCCTTCGCGGGAGACACGCTGGTGGATCGTTGTTTCACGACGGCGATGCAGGCGCATGATCCCGCCGGTTGGACGGGAGCTTTCCGCACCTTGATCGGCAATGACGAGCGTCAGTTCAATGCGCCGGGCGTGCGTGTGCCGATGCTCTCCCTCTCGCGCATCCTGCCGCGCACCGATGCGCACTGGCCCTATCCCCAGTATCACTCGAATGCGGACAATCTGGACCATGCTTCCTGGTCTAACCTGGAAGACACCGTGACGCTGGTGCTGAAGATGCTGGATGCCCTGGAAGCTGCGCCGCGTTCTGAGATGCCCGTGCAGACGCACAAAGACGGTACGGAGGCCGTGCCGCTGAACCTCTTCAAAGGAGAGGTCTTTTGCTCGCGTTATGGCCTGCACATCGACTTTTCCACCAACCCCGAAGGCAACCGGGCTTTCTTTAACATCCTCTACCTGATCGATGGTCAGCACAGCGTGACCCAGATCGCTGAACGCTGCGGCGTGTCCGTCACGGCAGTGGAGGGCGTGCTGGCCGAGTTGGCTCGGCATCGCCTCGTGGCCTAACCTTTTTTGATTGCCTCGAGCGAGATCGCCGAGGACTGCTACTTGAACCACCATTCCATCATCGCTAGCCAACTGAAACCATGAACCACTCGCTCTTTGATTTAACCGGTAAAACAGCGCTCGTCACCGGGGGCAGCAAAGGCCTGGGGAAAGCCATGGCGCGCATCTTTGCGGAGGCTGGGGCAGATGTCTTCATCTCCAGCCGCAGTGCTGAGGAACTCCAGGCAGCGGCGACGGAGATCGGTGAAGGATTGACCATCAAGGTAGAGTGGATGGTCGCGGACATGAGTGATCGTGCTCAGGTCCGAGCGCTGGCGGCGGAAGCGGAGATGCGCTTCGGAAAAGTGGACATTTTGGTGAACAATGCTGGCATCAATAACCCGCAGGCCATTGATGAAATCACTGATGAGATTTGGGATCGGAATGTGGAGGTGGATCTCACCAGCGTGATGGCGCTGACGCGCGCTCTGGTGCCAGGCATGAAGGCCCGGAAGTGGGGGCGGGTGATTCACATCAGTTCTGTGCTCGGTGTCGGTGGGCGTCTGAAACGCAATGTCTATTGTGCGTGCAAGGCGGCTCTGATCGGGCTCGCGCGGGCCAGTGCGCTGGACCTGGGACCGTATGGCATCACGGTGAATTGCCTGTGCCCCGGACCCTTTCTCACCGACATGCCCGGGAAGCTGCTAAGCGCGGAAGAGAAGCAATACTTCGCGGATCGCACCGCGTTGAAACGTTGGGCCGCACCTCGGGAGTTGGCAGGGCCTGCATTGCTGTTGGCGAGCGAGGCCGGCAGCTACATCACCGGTGAGGCGATCGTCGTCGATGGCGGAGCGGCGGTGAACACTCTGTAACACTCGGCGCTGCTTTCCCTGCAAGGCGGTCTCTGCCTGAGACGTCTTCGTCTTTCTCCATGAAACGACTCCTCATCTTGCTCCTGCCCATTTTAGGTTTCGCCAAAGAAATCCCTGTGAACGATGCGGCGGAGATTCAGACAGCAGCGGCCAGCGCACAGCCGGGAGATGTGCTGATCATGCGGGAAGGGGAATGGCGGGATGTGGCGGTGGTGTTCTCGGCCAACGGAACTCCCAAAACACCGGTGACACTGCGCGCGGCGGTGCCTGGAAAAACCATTCTCACCGGCAAAAGCACCCTGCGCATGAGCGGTGAGCATCTGGTGGTGGAGGGGCTGCATTTTAAAGACCCTGATCCCAC
>JAIXVB010000323.1 GCA_027483245.1 Verrucomicrobiaceae bacterium
GGGGCACCGGTCACGATGGTTTCAAGCTCCAAAGGCTGGCCCACCTGCACCACTTTCGGTGCCGCAGGCGTCGTCACGGTCGGGGCAGATTTAAAGGCCAGTTTGGCGCTGGTGCTGGTCAGCGAGAAGGATTGATTCGAAACCACCACATCGTAGTCACCCAGGTTGGCTTCTTGGACATTGGTCAGGTTCAGGGTCGCCGAAGTTTGGCCGGTGAGATTCACTCCATTGCGCCGCCACTGATAGCTCAGCGAGGTGCCCGAGGCCGTGACACTGAAGGTCGCTTTGCCACCTGCTGCGAGGGTCACGGGCGCAGGCTGCCGAGTGATGACGGGCACTTTATGCGTGGCAGAAATCGTCACCGCAAAGGTCTGGGAACGCGTGCCGCCATCGAGGTCTGTGACCTGCACCGTGATGTTACTCGTGCCCGCTTTGAGCCCTGTGAACTCGAGTTTGCCATTCACGATGCTGGGGGTAACGACGAGAGAGTCGCTGTTGTGAGTGATCGCATAGCTCAGAGGAGCAATTTGTGTCGCGGTCTCGATCACCACAGTCTGGTTGATGTTCATCGCCGCTGGCGCAGAGCCTGTGACATTCATGGGGAAAGTTTCAATCTCCCGCAGTGCACCATCCAGAATGATGCTGTTGTTGCCCGAGTAGGTGCCACGGGGCAACGCTGCGATGGCATCCGCCACCGTCATGCCATTCCCTGCCACACGTCCGAAGGCCGTGAAGCCCCCGTTTTGGTTGTCCAGATTGCTGGCGTTGGTGTTCGAGAGGTTAAAAAAGAAGTCGTGCGTGGCGCTGCTTGGATTGCCATCGACCTTCGCGGAGGCCAGCGTGCCTCGCACATTAGAGATCCCCGGTTCATTCAGCGGTGAGGTTCTCGACTGCACCGAGCTGAAGGTGCGCGGACTGCTCACCGGTTTGTAGGCCCCCGTCTGGACAATGAATCCCGGAATCGAGCGATGAAAGACCACGCCGTTGTAATCTCCGGCATTCACGTAACTGAGAAAATTCGCCACCGCCTGCGGAGCCAGGGTGGGATACAAAAGCACGTCCATCGTGCCTTTGTTGGTCACCAGACGCACCGCAGCTTTCGATTCCGGGTCCGTGAACTTATCCGCCAGCGGAATGCTAAAAGGCAGATTCAGAGGCAGGGTCACATCGGGAATATCCACGCCCACTTCCGGCACGGCCTGCGGGAAGAGCACACGCAGAGTCAGCACCACACTGGCCGTCTCCAGATTGCTATAGGTCGCCACCATCGGGCAAGCAAAGACACCTGCTTCTGTCGGGGTGCCGCTGATGGTTTGAGTCGATGCATCATAGGTCAGCCCAGGCGGCAGACCGCTGACGGTCAATGAAGTCCGAGCTGCGGCATTCGAGGTGGTCACCGTGTGTGTGAATGCCACCCCTTGCGTGATCGGCTGATAAAGCGGAGTTAAGGGGCGCGAACTTCCTGAGGGAGGACCTGTGAACCCATGTTTCGCTATAGCGCGCAGCGTTGCACTGGGCGCTGAAAGCGTGGAGCCATTGCTGGCCACCACGTAGAATTCATACTCCACATTGATGTCAAAAGGGTCCACGACTTCCACCACTTGACCCATTCCATCCACCGTCGTGATCAGGGGACCGGAGATCAGAGCGCGCGTTGTTCCCGGCGGCGCACGCAGCGCCCGCGAGTAGTTTCCACTACCAGCAGGACGCACAAAGACTTCATAACCACCTTCGGCCAGTGAATTGTCCAGCCATGTCAGCTCAATCGTGCCGGATTGGCCTGTGGTGGTCGCTGTGCTCAGCGTGGGAGCCAGGAAGGTTGTGTCCAAGCGCACGACATTCGTCGGTGCTGATTCGAGGTTTGTGCCAGATTGAGGGATGAAAATCGCACGCACTCGCCATTCGATGGCCTTCGAGGGTGGCACCGTGATGGTCGTGGTGGTCGTGTTGGGTTGGAAAGTGCCATAGACCGTGTAGTTGGCCTCTCCCACGTAGCGATACTCGACTTGATAGGCACTCTCATCCAGGGAGTTATCCACCCAGTTCAGCACGATGCGGTTTTCACCCGAAACCGACCCCGTAAGCCCCGTCGGTGCCGCGAAGGCTGGTGTGACCAGAGAGGCGACATTGGAGAACGCAGTGAACTCACCGTTCGCAGGCTGAAAATTGGCAGGCGCAGTTAGAGTGCCACGCACAAGGAACTCATAAGTCGTGTTGGGTCTCAGCGCCAGATTCAGATCCACCTGCGTGGTGTTGAACAAAACAAAATCCAGATGAGACAGCGATGGCGCAGTGGATTCACGCATCGCCAATTGATAATAGATCTCCTGTGAACTGGGGTCATTCCAGCTCAGTCGCACGCGACCGTCAGCCAGCCGACTTGCTTGCAGTGAGGGCGCTTGTGTCTGATAAAAATGAATCTGAGGAGCCAGGGGAATGGGAACCACCACTTCATTGCCCACCGCGCTCTCCACCTTGGCCCCATTCAGCTTGTAGGCATGCACACGAAAGCGCATTTGATTGCCTGCCGCAAAGTTCCCCAGGTTTTCAAATACGGCCGATGTCGTGTTGGCATTGAACGTTTGATAGGGCACAAAGACGGCACTGCCAGGCAGCTTCACATCCACCCGATAACCGCCTTCATCCCCTGCGGTATCCGTCCAGTCCAAGCGATAGATGTGAGACACGGGACTGTCGGAAAAAATAGCCGCTTTCGTCATGCTCCCTGTCACATTGGAGGGGGCGGACGGAGGATGTGCCACCACAGGCTGCTGGAAGAACAACACAGCGAGGCAAAAGGGCAGCAGGAAACCTGGCAGGGGGGCACGAAAACGCATGAACTTGGGGTTGGAGGATTCTCAGACTAGCGGAAATGAGCCCTCAGCGTCAATCTTTTCTCTACTATCAGATTCAGCGCCTTTCCAAAAATCCGCCCACTCAATGCCAACCCACGCGCATCGTTCTGAAGGCCTCCGTGCTTTATCTTAGCATGGACCCACAACCCACCTCCCCACTCCGTTGGCTAGGCAAAGCCAGCTTCATCAGCTGCGCCGGCCTGCTCCTCGCCACTTCTGCTCAAGCAGGTAGTTCCAGCCTGTCTGGAAAAGCCCCCACTCCACCGGTCGAAGCCGTGGACTGGAAGGCACACACCATTGCTCCCGTGACCAATCCCATCTTCTTTGAAGACGCGGTCATTCGTTCCGAAATCCGACCCATCTTTGCCCATCATAACATCGACGATGGTTTCTTCGGCGGTGGCGATGCTCAACTCTATGCCTTGCAACTGCGCTGGGCCGTCACGGATCGATTGGCTCTGATCGCCACTCAAGATGGCTACTTGGACATCAACAACGATACCCTGGCCAATCCCGATGGTTGGATGGATCTGGCCCTGGGCTTCAAGTATGCCGTGATCGATGATCCAGAATCCCAGTTCATCCTCACTCCCGGTCTGACCTTTCAGATTCCCAGCGGTGATCGCGAGGTCTTCCAGGGCCGTGGCGGCGGTGAGTTCAATCCCTTCATCTCCTTTCAAAAAGGTTATGGTGACTTCCATCTCTCTGGCAATCTCGGTCTGCGCATTCCCGTCGTCAGTGACGAGCAGAGCACGCTGCTGCATTACAGCTTGATGGCTGACTACTACGTGTGCCGCTGGTTCATTCCCTTTGTCACCTTCAATGCCTTCACCGTGGTCAAAGAAGGCAACAACATCGGTCTGGCCAGTGAAGGTTACGATGTCATCAACTTCGGGTCCAGCGGTGCCAATGGCGTCACTCAGGGCATGGTCGGCATCGGTTTCCGCACGCGCCTGCTCGCCAATGTCGATTTCGGTGTCGCCTATGAAAAGGCAGTCATCCAGCCCAAGGGCCTCACGGATGACCGTGTGACGCTCGACTTCTGCATCCGATTCTAGTTCCCTCTTGGTCGAGGGCGTTTGTTGCGCGCAGTGGAAAGGCGCGGTGAGTTTTGTCCATCCAACCCGGGCATCACTCACCCGCCTTTTTTCATTCCACGCGTGAGCCTTGACGAAAGGCGGCGCTTTCGAATAAAGAGCCCGAATGCGTTTTCTATTTCCCGCCCTGCTGACCCTCGCCACCTGCCTGCACGCGCAGGTCACCCCGAATTTCAAGGCCGAGGTCATCGACTCAACGGTGGGGATTGGTTACGGTTTGGCACTCGCCGATGTCGATGGCGACGGGCGGACCGACATCCTCCTGGCGGACAAAGACCTCATCGTCTGGTATGCCAATCCGACCTGGAAAAAACACGTCATGGCCGAGAAGCTGACGGAAAAAGATCACGTCTGCATCGCGGCTCGAGATATCGATGGTGACGGCAAAGCTGAAGTCGCCGTGGGCGCGCAATGGAACCCCGGAGACACCGTGGACAGTGGCGCGGTCTTTTATCTCGAAGCCCCAGCAGACCGCACTCAACGCTGGACGCCCATCCAGCTCACGCATGAGCCCACCACGCACCGCATGCGCTGGGTGCGCAATCGGGCTGGACGCTATGACTTGATCGTGGCGCCGCTGCATGGCCGGGGCAACAAAGCAGGGGCCGGTGCTGGCGTGCGTATCCTGGCTTATCATCGCCCCGATGATGTGCGCCAGCCCTGGAACACCACGCTGGTCAATGATGCGATGCACCTGACGCACAATTTTGAAATCGTGCCAGCCATGGGCAATGAACCCGAATCTCTGCTGCTCGGCGGTCGCGAAGGAATCGCCCAACTGACCCCGACTGAAACGGGCTGGAAAAGCCGCTGGATCACACGCCATGACACGCCCGAACTGCAAGGCGTCGGCGAAGTCCGCTGGGGCGCTTTCGCTGGTGGGCAGCCGTATGTGGCGGCCATCGAACCCATGCATGGCAACCAAGTGGTGATCTACACGCCGCCACCAAATGGCCCCAAAGATGGTCTTTGGACCCGCAGCGTGCTGGATGACACTCTGACCGATGGGCACGCCTTGGCCGCTCACGACTTGCTCGGACTCAACAATCGCCAACTCGTCGTCGGCTGGCGCGCGCATCACAAAATCGGCAGCCGTGTCGGGGTGAAGCTCTTTTACACCACCAAAGAAGATGGCTCTGGCTGGCAACAACACCTCCTGGATGACAACACCATGGCCTGTGAAGACGCCATGGGCACCGATTTGGACGGTGATCGAGATGTTGATATCGTCGCGGCGGGTCGAGCCAGCAAGAATCTCAAGATTTACTGGAATCAAAAACCCTGATTCGAGCGAGAAAGTGCGGCTTGAGTTGCCTGAATCCTTGCAAACCGTGTTTCTTTCGTAAGATCATCCATCTCATGAATGCTGCACGATTCACTCTCGCCGCCCTAACGGCTCTGACACTCAGCGCTTGCGAGCTGCCCATACCAGCCCGATTCGCCCGCCAGGAAGTGATTCGCAAACCTCTGCTCGTGCAGCCGATCAACTCCTCCAACAGTCCGCTCTACGTCTGGCACGGCAGCGGTCAGCCTGGTCCCGTTCGCGTGACCATCGACCTCAGCGAGCAGCGCGCCTACATTTTCCGCAACAGCGAAAACATCGGTTGGAGTTATGTGGCCACCGGTCGCAGCGGTTACCGCACACCGACGGGCACTTTTTACATCTCCGAGAAGAAGGTCGATAAACGCTCCAATCGCTACGGCAGCATCGTCGATGCCAGCGGTGATGTCATCCGTTCCAACGCCACGGCGGGCATGGGCGGCGGTCGTTTTGTCGGTGCCAAGATGCCCTACTGGATGCGCCTGACAGGCAATGGTGTGGGCATGCATGCCGGAGCCATCCCCAACCCGGGTTCACCTGCCAGCCATGGCTGCATCCGCTTGCCCTATGCGATGGCACAGCAGCTCTATAGCGTGGCCCCCAGCGGCACACGTGTGACCATCGTCCCGTGATCTGACACAGCCTTGAGCATCCCGCATTGGCTGCAAGAGAACACGCTGTTCACAGCGGACGGTCAGGTCTTGTTACTCGCCAGCATCGCCGCCCTCTGCATTGGCTTATCCAAAAGCGGTCTCTCAGGCACAGCTACCCTGAACGTTGTGCTCATGGCGCAGGCCTTCGGGGCCAAGGCCTCCGTCGGACTCGTGCTGCCCCTGCTCATCGTGGCCGACTTCATGGGCTATTACCTCAACCGCCACGGCGGCAGTTGGCGGCGCATCATTCCCATGGTCCCACCGGCCATCCTCGGAGTTGTCGCTGGTTATTATCTGCTGGGCCACATCGACAACTCCGCCGCCCGCCCCGTCATCGGCTGGCTGATCATCGCCCTGCTCGGTTTCAAACTCGTGCTGGATCACTGGCGGGCGGCCTTTGAAAACCTCGTCCAGCATCGCCTCTTTGCCTGGGCCATGGGCTCCTGCGCAGGTGTGGTCACCATGCTGGCCAATGCCGCCGGCCCGGTGATGACCGTTTACCTGCTGTCTCAGCGACTGGAGAAAAAAGAGCACCTCGGCGTGTTCAGCCGCTTTTTCTTGTTCATCAATCTCTTCAAAGTCCCCTTCTCGGCCGATCTGGGCATCATTCATCCGCGCTCGCTGATGACCAATCTGGTGCTGCTGCCAGCCGTCGTCCTGGGCATTCTCCTGGGTTGGCAGATCCTCAAGCGCATCCCGCAAAAGCCCTTCGAGTGGACGCTTTTTGTGCTCACTCTGATTGCCGCCCTCTGGCTGGTTTTTTAGCCTCCTTTTCCCCTCGGAGGTGGGACTTTGAATTCCAGTTTCGGACTTCTTCCTTGCACGCCTCATTCATCCGCGCCATCTCAGGTGAACCCGCCTGTCACCCACCTTGGCCGATCCAGAGAATCAACGCACCCTTGTAGCCATCCCTGCCCGCTGGGGTTCCACCCGGTTCCCAGGCAAGATGTTGCACCACATCGCCGGAAAGCCTCTCGTTCAACACGTCTGGGAGCGCTGTCAGGACTGTCGCGAGGTGGATGACATCATCATCGCCACCGATGACGAACGCATCGCCGAAGCTGCGGCTGCTTTCGGGGCCAAAGCCGTTCTGACCTCCCCCGATCACCCCAGTGGCACCGACCGCATTGCGGAAGCCGCACGCTCTTTCCCCGACCACCGCACCATCATCAATGTGCAGGGGGATGAGCCACTCATCTCCCCCGCCCTCATTGATGAACTGGCCCTCGTGCTGCGGCGGGAGCCCCAGGTGCGCATGATCACCGCTGCGGCACCGATCCACGACGAAACGCAGGTGACGGATCCCAACATCGTCAAAGTCGTCTTTGATGTGCATGGCGACTCCTTGTATTTCTCCCGCTCGCCACTGCCCTACGTGCGCAATCCCAATGCCGGTGGGCGTCACTATCGCCACCTCGGCATCTACGGGTTTCAGCGCAGCTTCCTCTTCCAATTCGTCGCTTGGCCACCTTCGCGCCTGGAGCAGACCGAGTCTCTGGAACAACTCCGCGCGGTGGAAAATGGCGTGCCTCTGCGCATCGTCCTGACCGATGAACTCTCTCCCGGCGTGGACACCCCGGAGCAGGCTGCCGCGCTTGAGCAGCATCTTCAGTCCCTCGTTGCCGACCGTTGATCGGTCCCAACACGCACCTTTCTTTTTTCCCAACCACACCACCCTACTCACCACATGCCCACTTCTTCCCAGCCTATGAAATACATTTTCGTTACCGGAGGCGTTGTCAGTTCATTGGGCAAAGGTTTGGCCGCATCCTCCCTCGGCACGCTGCTGGAATTGCGCGGACTGCGGGTCATCATGCAGAAGTTCGATCCCTACCTGAACATCGACCCCGGCACGATGAACCCCTACGAGCATGGTGAAGTCTATGTGCTCGATGACGGTGCCGAGACCGACCTCGACCTGGGTCATTACGAGCGCTTCACCCACACCAATCTCTCCCGCCTCAACAGCCTCACCAGCGGTCAGGTTTACATGAGCGTGCTGCAAAAAGAACGTGCCGGGAAGTA
>JAIXVB010000682.1 GCA_027483245.1 Verrucomicrobiaceae bacterium
AAGGACAGCCTCATTTTCCGCAAGAACCTCTACTGGCCCACGGATGGCAAGACACCTGCCCTGCTGACCAAGACCCACTTCAGTTGGGATGAATGGCGCAAGATGGGCCGCGATAATGGCAGCCTGATTGCCGACCCGAAGTTCGAGGACCTGACAAAACGTGACTTCCGTCTGAAGGCAGGATCGCCCGCTGAAAAGATCGGCTTCAAGCCCTGGGATCTGACGCTGGCGGGCGTGCGGAAAGACAACCCAGAGTGGCGTGAACTGGCCGCGCAGGGTCATGATTACCTGACCTGGGACCGCGTGGCACAGCCCTGGCCAGCTCCTGCTTACAAGGTCGATCAAAGCTTTGAAGGCATCGGTATCGGCGGGTTCGGCATTCGCAATGGCAAGTGGGAACGCCACAACCTGGGCGAGAACATCGGTGTCACCGATGAAACCGCCTCGCCCATTCCGGTCGAGGGCGCGTCCGCGAGCAAACGCAGCCTCAAGGTGCAAGACGCGCCTGGACTCAAGCGCAGCTACGATCCCGTGCTCGACATCTATCCCAGCACTTGGCAAACCGGCAGCTTCAGCGTGACCTTTGACATCATGGCGCAGGAGGGTGCCGACTGGTTCTTTGAGATCCGTGGCAAAGATGGCGAGTTCGCCGCAGGGCTCTATCTGAAATGGCAAAAGGGCCAGCTCAGCGCGAACAATAACGCGCCGATGAAACTCACCGCCGTGCCCGTTGGCGAATGGGTGCGCGTGCAGCTCACCTGCACCACTGGCAGCGGCAAGTGGGAGATCCTGCTCACACGCCAAGATGGCAGCCAGCAGAGCTTCAAAGACCTGCCCTGCAAACCCACCTGGAACTCCGCCAGCTACCTGCTATTCAGCGCGCTCGGCACCACCAAGACCGCCTACTTCATCGACAATCTCCGCCTCATTCAGGTGGAGAAATGATACCTCACCTCAGAGCCTCCGTATCAAACTGCCTAACCATGAAATCTGTCCTCGCCCTTCTCCTCACCGCCTGCACGCTGGTTCAGGCTCAGGTGCCCCTGCCTGAAGCCACGCCGCCCTATCATCGCGTGCGCTATCAGCCTTCTCAAAAAGCCGGTGAACTTGTCTATGGCGTCAGCTACACCCTGTGGTTACCGCCGGAGGTGAAGACCCTGCGCGGCATCATCGTTCATCAGCACGGCTGTGGTGAAGGCGCGTGCAAGGCAGGTCAAACAGCCGCCTTTGATCTGCACTGGCAGGCCCTGGCCAAGAAACACGGCTGCGCACTCATGGGACCGTCTTATGAGCAGCCTGAGAAGGCCAACTGCAGCCTCTGGTGCGATCCACGGAATGGCTCAAACCAGACCTTCCTGCGCGCCCTGACCGACCTGGCCAAACAGACCGAGCACCCTGAACTGACCACCGTGCCCTGGGCCCTCTGGGGTCACAGTGGTGGTGCCACCTGGGCTGGCACCATGCTCATGCTGCACCCCGAACGCATCGCCGCCGTGTGGCTGCGCTCCGGGGCCCCACGCCTCGTCTCGACCGATGGCCAACTGCCCTCCCTGGAGATTCCCGCGGCCGCCCTGACCGTGCCTGTGATGTCCAATCTCGGCACCCAAGAAGGCGTGACGGTGAAGGAAGGTCGCTTTGCCAAAGTCTGGGAAGGCACGGAGAAATTCTTCCTCACGATGCGCGACAAAGGTGCCCTCATTGGTGTCGCCGTGGACCCGCTGACCAGTCATGAGTGTGGCAATCAACGTTACCTCGCCATCACTTGGCTGAATGCCTGCCTCAGCGCCCGGCTGCCCGAGAAAGCGGGCGAGAAGCTCCAACCGATGCCCCTGGAGGAAGCCTGGCTCGCTCCCCTGCTCAGCGATCGCGCTCAGCCGCTGAGTGAGTTCAAAGGTGAGGTCAATCGCGCGGTCTGGCTGCCCAATGCCAGCGTGGCCAAGAACTGGTCCGCGTATGTCAAAGACACCGCCATCCCCGACAACACCCCACCCCCAGCACCGCAGCAGGTGCAGGTTCGTGGCCAGGTGATCACCTGGACTGCCGAGGCCGATCTCGAGAGCGGTCTGGCCGGATTCATCCTGGAGCGCGATGGCCAGGAACTGACCCGCCTGCCCGCCAAGCCCACCAGCCCCTTTGGCCGACCGATCTTCCAAAAGAACAACTACAGCGACACGCCCTCCCAGCCGCTGGAGCGCATGACTTACACCGACACCACGGGCAAAGCCGGGGCCGTGTATCAGCTGCGGGCCATGAACACCACCGGCCTGGTTTCCCAGCCCACCCAGGCCACTGCCCCCTGATTCTGACGACACCCTTTCTCAGCCAAAAGCCCAGGGAACCATAGGCGGAAGCCAAGATCCGTGCACACTATTCAGTGGTCAGCGGGCGAAAAACTGAATATTGCATCCCCCGACACGACATCCGCCCCACATGCCCGAGACTGCCACCGCCATCACCAACATCGCCGCGTATCAATTCGCCACCCTGACCGATCTGAAAGCACGGCGCGAGCACCTCATCAGCCTCTGCAAAGGTTGGGGTCTCAAAGGCACGATTTTGCTCAGCCCTGAGGGCATCAACCTCTTCGTCGCCGGGCCCGAGGCCCAGATCGAAAAGCTCCTCACCGAACTGCGCAGCATCCCCGGCCTGGAGTCCCTCACCCCCAAGATCAGCATCAGCCAAGAGCAGCCCTTCCGCCGCATGCTCGTGCGTTTGAAAAAGGAAATCATCGCCTTCGGGGTCGAGGGCATCGAACCCGCGCGTTACACCTCGCCAAGACTGGAGGCCCGCACGCTAAAGCAGTGGCTGGATGAAGGCCGTCCCATCACCCTGCTGGACACGCGCAATGATTATGAAGTGAAGCTCGGCACCTTCAAAGGCGCGCACATCATCGGCGTCGATCACTTCCGCGACTTCCCCGAAGCCGTGAGCAAACTGCCCCCCGAGCTGAAGAAGCAGCCCATCGTCACCTTCTGCACTGGTGGCATCCGCTGCGAAAAAGCCGCACCCTACATGGAGCGCGAGGGCTTTGAGCAAGTCTGGCAGCTCGAGGGCGGCATCCTCAAATACTTCGAAGAAGTCGGCGGCGATCATTATGAAGGCGAGTGCTTCGTCTTCGACCAACGTGTCGGCGTGGACCCTGCCCTCTCCGAGACCGAGTCCACCCAGTGCTTTGTCTGCCAGTCCCCACTCACCGAAGAGGATCAAAAAGACCCGCGCTTCACCGAGCACGTCTCCTGCCCCTATTGCTTCAAGACCAGCGAAGAGCAGATGCGCGAAAACATCGCCCAACGCCACGCCGCTCTCCAGCAGCTGACCACGCCCCTGCCCGGCAGCGTGCCCTACGATCACCTCCGCCCGCTCAATGTGCCAGAGAGCTGTGACGGCCTCACCCTGCTCGACACCCTGATCAGCATCCTGCCGCACGTCCCGCGTGAGGAGTTGCTCCAGCGCTTCGAGCAGCAGCGCATCCTCGATCAGAAAGAACAGCCCGTCTCCCCCCAGCAGATCGTGCGTGCGGGAGAGCGTTACCTGCGTCTCATGCCCGCCAATGTGGAGCCCGATGTCAATGCCGACATCCGCCTGCTGCATGAAGACGAGGCCCTGCTCGTGCTCGTGAAACCCGCCCCGCTGCCCATGCACAGCGGCGGGCGTTATCATCGCAACACCCTCCAGCACCTGCTGCACAGCCTCTATCACCCGCAGAAACCCCGCCCCTGCCATCGGCTGGATGCCAACACCACCGGGCTCGTCATCGTCGCCCGCACTCGTCACTTCGCCGGTCAGATCCAGACCCAGTTCAGCCGAGGCGAGGTGGAAAAAGTCTATCTCACCCGCGTCCAGGGTCACCCGGCCCAGGACAGCTTCCACAGCACCGCCCCCATCAGCGCCGAGGCCGGCAGCCTGGGCAGCCGTGACATCGATGAAGAAAATGGCCAGACCGCCCGCACCGACTTCCGCGTCCTCCGCCGCGACGCCGATGGCACCAGCCTGCTGGAAGCCCGCCCCATCACCGGTCGCACCAACCAGATCCGCATCCACCTCTGGCAGCTCGGCCATCCCATCGTCGGGGATCCCGTCTATCTCCCCGACCAGCAACGCGGAGACACCCAGACCCTCGACACCGAATCCGCTCCCCTCCAGCTTCACGCCTGGAGCCTCACCTTCACCCATCCCCTGACCCAGCAACGCACCCGCTTTGAGACCGAGCGGCCGGATTGGGCGGAGGGATGAGGGAGTGCGGAGTGCGGAATGCGGAATGCGGAATGCGGAGTGATGGAGTGATGGAGTGATGGAGTGATGGAGTAATGGCCCGACATCCTTCTCTTTCTCCTACTCCTCCTCTTACTCCCGGGAAAAAGGTCAGAGCGCTCTCGGGCATTGCATCGTTCTCGTCCTCGATTCACCCGTATTGATGGCGATCACGGGTCCAAACCTCAAGCAAGGAGAGAAATTGCGGAGGGATGGAGGCTCGACATCCTTCTCCGCCCTTCGCCAACCGTGAATGGCGGTGAGTTGACGCCTGAGCGCAGGAATACGTTGTTCATGCTTTCGCATGCGCCTTGGGTTCAAGGACGAGTTCGAACAGGAGGACGAAGCGCTGGAGAGACTTTTTTTGGGCTGAAGCGGGTCGAGAAGCAAGGTCCAAGCCACGGGCTAAAGCCCGAACTACGAACAAAGAGCCCTCGGCGCTCAACTTGGCCCACTCCGCGCCCAACTTGGCCCACTCCGCGCCCAACTTGGCCCACTCCGCGCCCAACTTGGCCCACTCCGCGCTCAACTTGGCCCACTCGGAGCCCAACTTGGCCCACTCCGCGCCCAACTTGGCCCACTCCGCGCCCAACTTGGCC
>JAIXVB010000425.1 GCA_027483245.1 Verrucomicrobiaceae bacterium
TTACCAGACGCCGAATGTCGAACGGTTGGCGAAACGCGGGATGACTTTCACGAGGGCGTATTCGGCGAGTCCGTTGTGCTCGCCGACGCGGTCGGCGTTGCTCACGGGACTGAGTCCAGCGCGGACTGGCATCACGGTGCCGAACTGCCACGAGCCGCGGGTCGTCTTGCAGGCGACGACGGGCAAGAAGGCTCCGCCGGATCAAAAGGCGATCATGCCGGATCCCGTGACGCGCTTGAAAACGGAGTATCGCACTATGGCGGAAACGCTGAAGGACGCGGGCTATGCCACGGCGCATTTTGGGAAGTGGCATCTCGGGCCGGAGCCGTATTCGCCGCTGCAGCAGGGTTTTGATTTCGATCTGCCGCATCATCCGGGGCCGGGCCCTGCGGGCAGTTTTGTCGCGCCGTGGAAGTTTGCGAACTTCAAAGAGAAGTCGCCCGGCGAGCACATCGAGGATCGCATGGCAGCGGAGGCGGTGACGTGGATGGAGCAGCAACAAGGGAAGCCATTTTACCTGAACTACTGGATGTTCAGCGTGCATGCGCCCTTTGACGCGAAGAAGGCGAACATCGAGACGCATCGCGGCCGCATCGACCCGAAGGACGCGCAGCGCAGTCCCACCTACGCGGCGATGATTCAGAGCATGGACGACGCCATCGGCACGCTGCTCGACGGTCTTGACCGGCTGAAGCTGGCTGACAACACGATCATCATCTTCACCGCCGACAACGGCGGCAACATGTACAACGAAGTCGATGGCACCACGCCCACCAGCAACCGACCGCTGCGCGGTGGCAAAGCGACGATGTTTGAAGGTGGCACGCGCGTGCCCGGTGTCGTGGTGTGGCCGGGAATCGCTGCGCCGGACAGCCGCAGCGAGGCGATCATCCAGAGCGAGGATTATTATCCCACGCTGCTTGAAGCCCTCGCGCTCAAACCGGCCGAAGGACAGCGATTCGATGGTCACAGCATCCTCCCCGCGCTGAAAGGCGATGCGCTGGCTGGTAAAGCAGTCTTTCAATACTTCCCGCACAACCCCGGCGTGCCGGACTGGCTGCCGCCGGCCGTTTCGGTGCATCGCGATGACTGGAAGCTCATCCGCCTCTTCCACGGCGGTGAAAACGGCGCGCATCGTCACCTGCTCTTCAACCTGCGCGACGATCTCGGCGAGAAGAACAACCTCGCGGCGCAGAAGCCCGAACTCGTGGCCGAACTGGATGCCTTGATCGAAGGCTTCCTCATCGACACGAAGGCCGTCGTGCCCGTGCCAAACCCGGCGTTTGATCCCGCGAAGTATCGCCCCGAACTCGAAGGCAAATCGCAGCCGAAGGGTAAAGCCAAAGCGCCCTCGAAGTCCGCCCTCAAAGGCAAGGACGACGGCGATCCCGCGCTGCAAGGCTGGAAGGCCCGCGATTGCCAAGCTGCGGTCAAAGATGGCATCCTGCGCCTCAACAACATCGGCTACGCGTGCTTCCTCGGCTTCTCCGCCGGCAAACACAGCGGCCCCACGACCGCGAGATTCCGCATCAAAGCCAAAGCCGGCTCCAGCCACTTCGACTGGCTCCCAGGCGGTGTCGGCAGCCAACAGCAGCGTGTCAATTTCACGCTCAAAGGCAGCGATTGGGAGGAAATCACCGTCGAGCTGCCTGCCACGGGTCCGCTTGGTATCGTGCGACTTTATTTGCCGATGCAGGACACACCGGTCGAGATCGACTGGATCGAGCTGACATCGAAAAGCGGCTCCAAACCGACGCGGACGGCGTTTTGAGCTGTAGCATAGGCTTTCTAGCCTGTGATTCATGGATCTCAGAACACAGGCTAGAAAGCCTATGCGACGTCGTTTCAGCGCGTCCATGCGTTGCCTCGCCCTTCTCTTCGCTCTTTGCCCTCTGCTCTCCGCTTACACGAAGCCCAACGTCCTGCTCATCATGGCGGATGATTTGCGGGACTTTGGCGGGGCATTCACGAAGGAGGTCGTGAAGACGCCGAACCTCGATCGGTTGCGGGCTCGCGGCACGATATTTGAGCGCGCGTATGTGCAGTATCCAGTGTGCAATCCCAGCCGCAGTAGCATGATGGCAGGACTGCGGGCGGAGCAGACGGGCATCGTGGGCAATGACATGCCTCTGCGACAAATGATGCCGGAGGTCGTGACGCTGCCGCAGCTCTGCAAAGACGCCGGTTGGCAGTCGCATGCATTTGGAAAGCTCTTCCATCTCGGCGGCGGCAAGAATCTGGAAGCGAAGCAGCGCTGGATGGACACAGGCCGTTCCTGGCACACGGCGCAGGCCTTTGAAGCGACGAAGACTGGCCGCAAGATGCTCGAAGGCCGCAACGTGACCGGTGGGGCGCTGAAATGGTGCCAATGGGGAGCGGCGGATGGCACGGATGACGATCAGCCGGATGGCCAGATCGCCGCCGCCACGGTGGCGATGATCGAAAAGCTCGGCGACACGCCGTGGTTCATCGGCTGCGGGTTTATGAAGCCGCATGATCCCTTCATCGCGCCGAAGAAATACTTCGATCTCTATCCCGCCGACTCGCTGAAGCCCTGGAGTGATCCCGCTGACATGACGACGGCACGAAAAGAGAGCGTTGGCTTTGGCGACTACGGCACCGCTTTCGGCAAATTCACCGAGCAGGAGTGGCGTGAGTTGTTTCGCGCTTATTGCGCGGGCACGAGCTTCATGGATGCGCAACTCGGTCGCGTGCTGGATGCGCTCGACAAGCATCAGCTCTGGGAAAAGACCCTCGTCGTCTTCGTCGGCGATCATGGCTACCACACGGGCGAACGTCAGTGGTGGAACAAAAACACGCTGTTTGAGCGCAGTTGCCGTGCGCCGCTCATCATCGCCGCGCCGGGCATGAAAGGCGGCCAGACGACGCGCTCGCTCGCCGAGTTCGTCGATGTGTATCCGACGGTCGCGGACTTTTGCGGCCTGAAAATGCCTCACGCTGCCGCCGGAGCCAGTTTGCGCCCCGTTTTGGCCGATCCCACCGCCAGCATCAAGGACGCCGCCTTCACGCTCGTCACGCGAGGTGACAAACTTCACGGCCAAAGCATCCGCACCGCCCGCTGGCGCTTCACCCGCTGGAGCGATGGTCCAACCGAACTCTACGACCACGAAACCGATCCCGAGGAGCTTCACGATGTCTCGGCTCAACATGCTGATGTCATCGCGGAGCTCACGGCACAAATTCAGAAGCTTCCATCACTGCCTGCGAAGCCGTGAAACTCTGCGACTTGATGTTTTCTTATCCTCCATTCTTCTGCCCCTAAATCAGTGCCATGACCACCCGCCGCACCCTTCTCCAAAACGGAGCCGTCGCTTCGCTTTCGCTCTTGGATCTGCATTCGCTCTTTGCCGCCGAGGGTGTGCCACAGTCGGTGGTGGAGTTGTGGGCCGATTTTGATCCGCGGAAGGACGCGCTGGAGGTGGAGGTGATTCGCGAGTGGAAGGAGGACGGCTGCGTGTTTCGGCATGTGCGGTATTTCATCGGCACGTTCAAAGGCAAGCCGGCGCGGATGGTGGCGGTGTATGGCTTTCCGGAAGGTGCGAAGGAAAAACTCCCGGCGGTGATGCACATCCATGGTGGCGGTCAGCGTGGTTCCGTGAGCGAGGTGAAGCTGCTCGTGGCGCGTGGTTACGCGGCGCTCTCGGTGAACTGGGGCGGCAGCGGCACAGGCAAGGCGCCGTTCAACACCTGCGAGAAGGCTGAGCCCGGCGATCCAAACACTGACTGGGGCGCGGTCGATCCCTCGCAGCTCAATGTGCAGGGTTACAGCACGATGCTGCCCGGTTCCGGGCAGGTCTTCGAGGACCGCGAGCATCCGAAGAACAACAATTGGTATCTCCTCACGCTCGGCTGTCGTCGCGGGCTCACGTTTCTCGAACAGCAGCCGCAGGTCGATCCGCAGCGACTCGGTGTGCATGGTTACTCGATGGGTGGTAATCTCACGATGTATGTCGCGGGCACGGATCGCCGGGTGAAAGCGGCCGTTCCCGGTGTCGGTGGTCAGGGCTGGCGCTGGCAGCCGCATTCGTTCATCGGCGGCACGGACCAGCAGGACCGAATCAAAGGCGATGTCGAGGTCTTCAAGCGCACGCTGAGCTTTGAAAGCTACGCGCCGCTCATTCAGTGCCCGGTGTTGCATCGAAGCGCCACGAACGACTTCCACGGCTGGATGGACGACGTGTATCGCACGAACGCGCTCATTCCAAACCAATCCACGCGCTACAGTTGGGTGCCGCACATGAACCACCGCCTCACGCCCGAGGTCGCCATCACCATGCCGCTGTGGTTTGACCAGCATCTCAAAGGTGGCCCCGCCTTGCCGGAGACGCCGCAGAGCGAACTGCGTCTCAAATCAAACGACGACATGCCGATGCTGCGCGTGCGACCTGATGCGAAAACGCTGCCCGTGGCCCACGTGGAGATCTACTACAGCACCGACCCCGATCCCCGCGCCCGCTTCTGGCGCAGCGCCGAGGTCGTCAAAGAATCCGAAGGCTACATCGCCCAACTGACGATCCACACGCACGATCTGCCGCTCTTCGCCTTCGCGAACGTTTACCACTCGCTGCCCAAGCCCGAATCGCTCGCGCAGATACCCGGCAACGGCAAACCGATTACCGAGCTCTGCCTCAGCACCCTGCTCCACTCGCACAGCACCGACGAGATCAAGCAAGCGAACCCGAAGCTCACCGCGAAACCTTCCAACCTCATCGACGACTTCACCCACGGCACACGCGACTGGTATGTGCTCAACGCTGGCAATACCACGCATCAGCAACTCTGGACCCGCAAAGTCACCGATCCCCTTTGGCGCGGCCCTGAAGGCTCCAAGCTGCACGTCACGCTCAAACTCCCGCAAACCAACCGCCTCAGCATCGTCCTCCAGCAAAACGAATGGCGCAGCTACCGCGGCCCACGCCGCACCTTCGTCTGCCAGCGCGAGATCCCAGGCTCCGATGCTCCACAAACCCTCACTCTCGCCCTGAGCGACTTCACCTCCGCCGAAGGCTCGCCGACCAGCTGGTCTGAAATCGATCAACTCGGCCTCTGCGCCAACCACGGCCTCCCCGCCAACGAAGTCCCCCTCTGGAAAGGCCCCGTGCCGGAGTTTGTGCGAGTGGCGTGGGAGTGAATGTGGTGACGTGTCTTTGTAAGCGACTGAAGCACCAGGCCTGCGTCATGGATAAGCCAACAAGAACTCCTCGGGAGTCATCACAGGAATCGGGCTGCTCTTGAAGTCCGTCGTGTTGCGGGTGATGACGATGTCCGCAGTGCTACAGATGGCGGCAGAAAGTTGGAGAGCATCTTCGAAATCGTTGAGTCCAGCCTGCACGGCCCATAGTGCGTCTGATTTGGAGGTTTGGGCCACATCAGCCCACGCAAGTAGATCGGCGATGAACTGCATCGCTGTAGCCGTGGACTTGGAATGTCCACGAACCAAGTAGAAGGCATTGGAAAGCGTATGCCAGGCTATCGTCCCTGAATGCGTTATGCCTTCGCACTTCACGATGATGGCATCACTTGCGGCAGCTCCTGCTCGCTGGAAATAGCCATCCAGCAGCACATTGGTGTCCAGAAAGAGCCGCATGGTTCAGTGCACATGCTTGGCGGTAAGTGCCGTCAGACGATCATCGTTGGCCATTTCAGTTTCCGAAAGGAGCTGCCCGCGTCCTGACCACTTTTCCACAAATGAGCGTGCCGCCGATGTCTGACTGGACGAGGCACTCGAAGCAGAACCCTGCCGTGGAAGCGAAGCCGCAACCTCAAAAGAAATGCTGTCACCCTCCACATGGAACTTCACCCAATGATCACCTGATGGCAGCCCGAGGGTGCCAATGGGAGCGCTTTTGGTGAGGATGTTCATGATTGAAGACTACAATATACGGCAGGAAGCGTCAATGTGCTCGTCGTGGTTGAACATGTGTGGAGGCGGGTTCGAAAAGAGGAAATGGGCACTCTTGCAAGCCGTCGTGATGCGATGTCAGGTATCCAAACCATGTCCGCAGAATCCTTCCTGAATCAGATTCGTGCAAAGATCGGATCTCCACCCCGCTCGCTAGGTTGGTTCAAGCCTTCACCTTTCGCTGTTCCAGAGCCGTCATGGATGGCGCAGGCGAAGGACAGTGATGAACCTATGAAGGAGGTTATCAAAGGTCAGAAGTTACTTTGGAAGCATGGCGTGGTTGTCTGGGGGCATGTAGTGAGAGCCAACACAAGGCTTTACGAAGCGGGGACTGATGACTGTCCTGCTACGCTGATCTTCTCCGCGACTGCTCCTGATAATGAGGCTGTGAATGAACTACCCGTTCTAACCGAAAAGCTTCACCACCTGCGGGCTTGCATCATTCCTGAGCCAGGGTGGACTCAACGAGAGACAGAATGGTGGGAGGACCTTCGGAATGACATGTCATATCATCGGTGATTCAAGCTGCCGGAAGAATGGCAACAGCACTCAAAGGACTACAAGGGCAGCTCGTTTCTGATGCATCGTGCTCACCTGCCGGAGGGGCGCATTACCAGCCGACTGCTTCCGATATTGGTGGATCCTGTCGCGTGCATCGCTCAGACCATACCCTCCTCGGAATGGCCAGAAGATATGGCCGCGTGGTTGACCGATACCTACGGATTCTCATCTTCGCATTCAGGCCCAGAAGCGCATTTTGGCGACAGCTCTCAGTTTCTCGCAGAGAACCCTGCCGATCGAAGTGAACGAGAGGACGCCTACAGTCGCGTGTTTGGACCGATCGAGTGGGTCTATCATGAATTGATCCCTATGCCGCATCATATTGATGTTTATCACTTCACATGGGCCGCTCCACGGGATGAACACGCTTATGTCACCGGTGGAATGAGTGATGCCATTCAGCCTGGGAGTGGAGAGTTCGGACGCATTGAGCTGGTGCTTTACACCAAATATCAACATGAGCGGTTCCAGAAAATGCTCAGATCGTTCGCGCGCTATCCATGGGAAACGGGTAGTCCGATACACCCATTCGACACCATTCCACTTGGCACCTTTGGAAACGAGATTCTCGGCTCCGACAGATTCAATACACTGATGTTTTTGCCAGGAGTAGCCAAACCCGAAAGCGCTATCCATCAAGCCCCCTGCATTGTTGATTCAAATACTCGGCTTTTAACTATTGTGCCGCTCTCAGACGCCGAGCTTCGGTTCAAGCTGTCTCATGATGACCATGCGTTTCTGGATCTCATGCGGGAGAGCAAATTTGACCTAGCGTTTACTACAGATCGGGCCTCACTGATCTGATCGTCTGCATCGACGTAAAGGTCCGTCGGCATTATGAGTTGATTTCTAGACCGTTTCTGTTGCGATACATCATGCGATACCGCCCCCAACTCTGCTACATCCTCATCACCCTGCTCACTTCTACCGTTTGGAGCGTCAGCGCCGAGCCGACCTCCATCGGCCTGAATGCCAATCAGATGTCCATCGCCACGGGGCAGCCTTCGTTGGTGCTCGTGTCGAGCGGTTCCACGCACGTCCCGGTGTGGTCGTTGTCGGGTGGGACGGTGGGGCAGTCGGTGGCGGGTGTGGTGACGGGGCTTCCGAGCGATTGCGCGGCGGTGAAGGTCGAGATCGTCGTGACGACGACGGATGAAACGACGAGTCCGGAGTTTCAGGATGTTTATCGCGTGCACCTTTCGCAGATGGTGGACGGTGCTCCGTTTACGGAGCGATATGCGCTCGGCAAAACGGTGCGCACCGCGCTGCCCGCGGCGCCGTTTCACTCGCGGACCATCGTTTTGGAGTCATGTTTCGAGGTCGTGCCCGACGCACCGCTCACCGTGCGCATCCAGCGGGAGCCGGGTGATCCTGGTGACACGTTCATCAAGCCTACGGGTCTCGCGGCGGTGAAGGTGACGCCTTTGAA
>JAIXVB010000032.1 GCA_027483245.1 Verrucomicrobiaceae bacterium
AAGCCGAGAAGCCAAGCACCTTCCTCAATCTCGCCTCCACCGAAGCCTTCGGCTTGGATGGCAAGAAACTGGGTGAAGCGAAAGACGCCAAGGAAAAGACTCCAGCCCAGAAAACCGTCGTCGAAGCTGACCAAAAAGGTGACCGCGCGACTCTGAAAGCTGACTCATTCATTCCGATGACCATGGCGGGGATCTACCTCCTCCTCTTGATCTACTTCAAAGCCATCGGCGGCTACAAAACCGTGAAGATCGACGAGCAGAGCTAGTCTTGCTTCGCTACTAACACCTAACAGCGGCGTCCTCTCACGGGGACGCCGTTTTTGTTTTTTGTGTCCAGAGGGTGAAGTTTTACCCTCTCGCTTGAGTTCGTCGCTCAGGCAGGATTCACGGTTCAAGTAGAGCGATTCCCTCTCTTGAGGCGAGTTTATGGGATCTTCGAGTCAAAAGGGTCACAGGGTAGCCAAGCAAGACGCGTAATGAGCGTGTGAGAGTCTTTTGAGCAACTGCGTTGAGAGCTTGGGAGAACTTGCAGCGCACCCTCTCATCGTTGCCAAAGCGCGGTCGCTTGCGACCTGGAGTGAGCGGCGGGCTTTCCAGCACTTTCGAGCGTCCCTTGGCCTGCAAAGGCTTCGCAGCCATTTGCGTTCCTTGGCCTGCGAAAGCTCCAGAGGGCTGGAGCACTCCAGGATGCTGCCGCGTTCTCGAAGCTTTTTCAGAGCAGGGACGCGCTTGCGTTTTGGAGTGCGCTGGGCCTCCAGCGCTTTTGTCGGTCCATGGGACTCCCCAAGCTTTTTCGCAATCGGTGTTGCTTGGCCTGCGACGGCTCTTCCATCACCGGTGTCGTTAGGCCTTCGACGGCTCTTCAGTCATCAGCGTTCCTTGGCCTGCGAAAGCTCCAGAGGGCTGGAGCACTCCAGGACGCTGCTGCGTTGTTTGATGTCTGAGCCATCCTGCAAAACCTCGTTTGGATTCGTCCCCCACGCTAGAATCCACGGATTTCAAGGGAAGCCGTCCCCCCGAGCATGAGTGGATCTGTTTTTGACAGCCCCCCTCTAGACGCAAAAAAGCAGATGGTTTCCCATCTGCTTTTCTGAAAGATTAGAATTTCGCAGAGATTACTCAGCGTTTTCTTCGACGTAGCGCACGACATCACCCACGGATTGAAGCTTTTCAGCTTCTTCATCAGGGACATCAATGCCGAATTCTTCTTCGAATGCCATCACCAGTTCCACGGTGTCCAGGGAGTCAGCGCCCAGATCTTCGATGAACTTTGCCTCCTGCGTCACTTGCTCAGGGTTCACGCCGAGCTGCTCGACGATGATGTCACGGACTTTTTCTTGGATGTTGTCTGCCATAGATTAGAGGGGGATGTGCGGCGGAGAGGTAGCGGCTGGTTATGGTTTGGCAAGGGCGAATTCGCTCTTTTTTCAGGATGGCTTTCTGGCTTGAAAATGCAGGCTTTACGCCGCTTGAGCATCGTCTTCCCCAGCAGGGTCCACAGGGTCAGGGATCTTTTCGATGAGTTCTCCCTTAAAGTGAGCCAAAAGACGGTTCAGCACCTGCACGGCACCCTCATATTTTAGATCGTCAATGATGGTCTTCAGTTCCTTGCCTTCACCGCCTGGACGATACCAAACATACGCCAATCCTTTGTTATCCCATTTCCGTTTGTCCACACGGAAGGCATCCACAAAGCGCACGATTTTCCCTTCAGGTGTGATCCAGTGATCGGCTTCGGCACGCAGCGTTTTGTGGCGATTGAGCAGCAGCGTCAGCCCCACCATGAGCCCCGCCAAAATCGTCGCACCGCCCCACCAGAATTGCTCGGTAATCTCGCGATCCGTGTATTTGTGGGGTTTCTCAGGCCAGCCCTTTTCTGCCGCGTAAGACACCCAGCGCGGCGGTTCGCCATTTTTCCCGGTGGGAAGTTTTTGGGCACTCGCTTCGCTGATCCAAGTCTCCAAGGTCCCGGCCGCCTTGGCGGCTTCAAAGCTCTTCAAGTGCACCTCATCAAACCATTCCTTTTTGGCCGCGATTTCGTTTTTCGCCGGATAACCGAACTTACCGTCGTAAAGAAAGTAGAGCCCCATCAAAACGAGCATGCCGGTCAAAATACCCATCCGGCGATAATACCAAGGGGTGACGTGACAAACGATGGGCTCATCCGATGGTGGTGTGGCGGCAGGTTCCATGAGACATCCAAAGCCGCTCCAACGCTCGGGTGCAACCTGCCTTTTCATTCGGCGGATCATTCCAAAATCCACCCCTATTTCCACCCGCCGTTTTTTCAACAGTTTGGACCTCCCCCGCGTCGTATCCCATGACAAAACCTACCCAAAACTAAAATATGACTATGATTCTACTCTTCCTCGGCACCATGGCGCTTTCGCTCTATGCTTCCTGGAAAGTCCGCAGCGCTTACAATCGCTACTCTCAAGTGCGCGCTTCGGGCGGCTACACGGGAGCCGAGATCGCGCAGCGCATTCTCGACCTCAACAACATCCGTGACGTCTCGATCCACGCCACCCCCGGGCACCTGACGGATCATTATGATCCAAGCAACCGGCGGCTGGTGCTGTCTGACGAAAATTACCACGGCACCTCTGTCGCGGCCCTCGGAGTGGCTGCCCACGAGGCGGGTCACGCGATCCAGCACAAACAGCTCTACGCTCCGCTTCAGTGGCGCATGGCAGCCGTGGGCATCACGGGCATTGCCAGCCAGATCGTCATGTGGATTCCCATTGTGGGCATGGTCTTCGGCCTGATCCCCATCAAACTCATGATCACCCTGATGGCCGTGTCGTTTGGCATCCTGATGCTATTCCAGCTCGTCACGCTGCCGGTCGAGTTCGATGCCACAGCCCGCGCTAAAAAAGTGCTCGCCAGCACAGGAGCGGTGTCGATGGGCCAAGAATACAATGCCATGAGTAAAGTCTTGGATGCCGCCGCCCTTACTTATGTCGCAGCCTTCATCAGCTCACTCGGTTATTTCCTCTACTACCTCATGCAAATGATGGGGGCTCGCAGCGACGAGGAGTAATCGTTTTCATCCTTACTTTCTCACCCACACCGAGCGGACATTAAATGTCCGCTCGGTTTGTTTTGTGGATAAATCACGTTCGTCTTGTGATTGCATCCCTCATGAGGCACGCGCAGATTTGGTCATGATCCATCCATCACGTATCATTTTGACCATGCCACGCTTGTTTCCTCTGTTTTTACTCTCTCTCAGCCTGACGACCCTCCATGCTCAGGATACGAAGGTCGATGGGCCGAAGCAATTGGCTGAGGCTCAACAGAGGCTCAAAAAACTCTCCGCCACCGAGTATGACCTGGATGGCATCCGCATCAATGCCGCTACACGGGAGATTCG
>JAIXVB010000142.1 GCA_027483245.1 Verrucomicrobiaceae bacterium
GCAGGCAAGTGGGCCTTGGCGATCATTTTGTTAGGCATGTATGCCATGATGGCCATTCCCTTCAAGAGCTACACCCAGCCCTTCATCGTCTTGCTCGTGGTTCCCTTTGGCATCGTCGGCGCGGTCATCGGCCACCTCTTTCATGGCATGCCGGTCAGCAGCATGAGCGTTTGCGGCATGCTGGCCGTCACGGGTGTGATCGTGAATGACACGCTGGTGCTAGTGGATCGCATCAATCAACTGCGCGAGGAAACCGGCGATCTCAAATACGCCGTGCAGGAGGGCGGACGCAGTCGCTTCCGCGCCATCTTCCTGACGCAGATCACCACCTTCGTCGGCCTCATGCCCCTCATGTTTGAGTTTGGTAGCCTCATTGAAAACTCGCCTCCCGGCATCAGCCATCTGCTCACAGCCATCTTTGGTGACAACCGTGCGGCGCAGGCCACGAGCGCGCAATTCCTCACCCCTGTTTCCGTGTCGATGGGCTACGGCAGCCTCTTTGCCACTGTCATTACACTCTTCCTGGTGCCACTCTGTTACTTGGCAGTCGATGACCTGGGACGCGTGGTGAGAAAGCTCCTCGGCATCAAACCTGTCCCCGTCCCTGTGACCGCAGCTCCCGTGGCGGCATGAGGTGAGGAAACCTGCCTCGTCTCAGGCTTCCACTTTGACAGACCTGCTCAGCGCCGCACGATGCTGCCCGCCTTTATGAAGATCGTCCTGCTCGACTCCTACACCGCCAATCCCGGAGATGTCTCCTGGGCTCCTTTGGAAGCCATCGCCGCCTGTGATTTTCATGATCGCACCCCCCTCGACCAGACGATCAGCCGTTGCGCGGGAGCGGAGATTGTCATCACCAACAAATCACCGCTGACACGCAAGATCATTGATAACCTGCCAGATCTCAAATACATCGGCGTCACCGCCACGGGCTACAACATCGTGGACATCGCCGCCGCGAAAGAACGTGGCATCACGGTCACCAATGTCCCTGGCTACAGTTCTCCCGCCGTGGCCCAGCTCGTCTTTGCTCTGCTGCTAGAGCTCACCAATCACGTCGGTCATCATGCCAAAACCGTGAAGGAAGGTCGCTGGGTCGCCTGCCCTGATTTCAGTTACTGGGATCACCCGATCATTGAGCTCAGTGGTCGCACCCTCGGCATCATTGGTTATGGAGACATCGGCAGTGCCGTCGCGCGCATTGGGCTGGCTTTTGGCATGAAGGTGCTGGCCAGCAAACGTGACTGGAAAACGCCTCCACCCGCAGGCATCATCCCGGCCAGCATTGACGAGGTGTTTGCGGAGAGTGACGCCATTTCTCTGCACTGTCCGCTGACTGAGGTCACGCAGCATCTGGTCGGCGAACGCACCCTTGGACTCATGAAATCCAGCGCATTTCTGATCAATACAGGCCGTGGCCCGCTGGTCGATGAAGCTGCACTCGCAGCGGCTTTGAGCAGCGGACGCATCGCCGGAGCAGGATTGGATGTGCTTTCGGTCGAGCCCCCCAAGGCCGAAAACCCACTGCTCAGTGCGCCGAATTGCCTGATCACACCGCACATCGGCTGGGCTAGCCGAGAGGCACGTGCGCGACTCATCCAGGCCACCGCCGACAACCTGAGTGCTTACCTCGCCGGAGCCCCGATCAACACCGTGGGTTAAAGCAGCAGCGCCACCGCCTCATCACCTGCCCGCAGCGTCGCCCCTTCCGCCACACGCAGCAGCGCATTGGCCAGACTCAGCGCATGCAGCGCGTGACTCTGCTGCAGGCCCTGAGGCGTGAACTCAACTCCCCGCACAATCCCCCGAAGATAATGCGGGCGATTGCCATCGTTGTGAATCTCTTCTGTAACTCGCACCGCGAGGGTCGGCATGGAAACCTCCGACGCGCCCATCCAGCGCAACAAAGCCGGACGCACAAACAACTGAAAGGTCACATAACTCGACACCGGATTGCCGGGCAGGCCACAGATCAGGACCTTCCGCCCACTCGACGATTGACCTTGGGCAAACAAAAAAGGCTTTCCAGGTTTCACCTTCACACGCCAAAGTGCAGGCGTGATGCCCAGCTCCTGCAGCGCCGGTTTGATGTGATCATGATCCCCAACCGACACCCCACCGCTGAGCAAGATCACCTCCGCAGACTCCAGAAGCTCTCTCAATAGAGCCACCGTCGCCTGCAAATCATCCGCGCAGTGAAAGGCCTGCGTTTCGCGAATGCCCAGCGCACCCACCAGACCTTGCAGCATCACTCCATTGCTGTTGTAAATCTGACCTGCGGCCAAAGGTTGCCCGGGAGACACCAGCTCATCGCCGGTGCTCAGCACCGCCACTCGGGGTTGCGCATGAACGGCGACCTGTGCTAGCCCCTGCGAGGCCAAAAGACCCAGTTTGCCAGCGGTCAACCGTTCACCACGCCGGAGGATGCGCTGCCCCACGCACAGATCAGCTCCCAAACGACGCACGTTCTCCCCCAACACCACCGGTTCCTCACAGATCAACTCCGACCCATCCCGCAGACAATCCTCCTGCATGATCACCGCATTGGCCCCTGCGGGCATCGGTGCACCGGTGAAAATTCGCGCTGCCTGTCCAGGCTCGAGGGTGATTTGCTGATCCAGCCCTGCGGCCTGCTCACCGATCACCCGCAGACGCTGACGCCCGACCGAGTCCACGGCGCGCAGTGCGTAGCCATCCATCATGGAATTGTCGAACCCTGGCAGAGCCACGGTCGCACGCACCTCCTCCGCCGACCAAAGGTCCAAGGCCTCCAGCAACGGCACCTGTTGAGGCAGCCCCGGCGTCACCGCGTCAAGCACACGGGAAAGCGTTTCAGTTTCAGTCAATAAACTCATGGTCGAAGTCAGGGATGGATCGCTTTCTGAACGATCAGGTAAAGATGCAACTCGGGATGCTGATCATACTCCAGATGACGGCAGACACAGCCCGCTTGGGCCATGATCTCCAGCAGTTTAGGAATGCCCAGTGCCGCATGATACATGGGCTTGCCCATACAAGGGGTGGTCACTTCACCCGGCACGTCCACACCGCCACTGGTAAAAATCAACACCCCGCCCGCCGCCAAACCAGCGCATAATTTTTTGAGCAACTCTTCCTGCGCCGCCAAAGGCACATGCCAAATGCTATCCCAGGCCGAAATGAAGTCATACTTTCGCCGCATCTCCCAGGCGCGCACATCCGCATGATGAAACACCACGCTCGGATGTTTCAAACGGGCCAAGCGAATCATTTCCCCTGAAACATCCAATCCTTCCACCTCGAAACCCGCCTCGATCATCAGCGCCAAAAGACGCCCACTGCTGCCGCAACCCAGGTCAATGGCAGCGCCTCGATTCAACACAAACTGAAACGCACGCCGATGCTGAGCCACGCCGTTGTTTTGATCAAAGCCCTCCTCACTCCAGTGCAAAGCAAGCTGGTCATAACTTCGGGCAATCTCAGTTGGGCTCATGAGGTCAAAAAGGGCAGGAAAACAAATCAGAGGGTCTGGCGGGCTTCAGTCTCGGAGAGCTTGCGCGGGAAGAAACGAAAAAAGGAACCGGCGAAGGTTTGTTTTGAGACGTTTGGAAAAAGCCGAATCACGCGAGAGCCAATAACGAAGAAAAGAAGCGTTCACTTGAACTCTAACGACGTATCCTTTACTTACTTCCCATCATGCCGAAAAAAGCTTCTGCCAAGCCCCTCACTAATCCAGTCTCTGATGTCATCCAGGTCCGGGGTGCGTGGCAGAACAACCTGCGAGGCATCGATCTGGACCTGCCTCTTGGAAAGCTCTGTGTGGTCACCGGGCCGAGCGGCTCCGGCAAGTCTTCCCTGGCCTTTGACACAATCTATGCCGAAGGCCAGCGCCGCTATGTGGAGACCTTTTCCCCTTACACGCGTCAGTTTTTCGAACGCATGGACAAGCCAAAGGTGGACGCCATCCATGGCATCCCGCCCGCGATTGCCATCGAGCAGGTGAACAACATGCGCTCCACCCGAAGTACGGTGGGCACCATCACCGAGATCAATGATTACCTGAAGATGCTGTTTCCTCGCTTGGCGGAGGGGCAGTGTCCGGAATGCCATCGCCCCGTGAAGCCGGAAACGCCCGAGAGCATTCATCAGGAATTGATGACCACTCACGCGGGCCAACAAACGCTGATTTGTTTCGGCGTGCCTGTCCCCAAAGGCACTCCAGCCGAGGAGTTTTTCCCCTTTCTTCAGAGCCAAGGTTACCTCCGCGTCTGGTTGTATGGCGAATCCATCCGCACCGATGAACCTGAGGCGATGAAAGGGCGCAAGTTGCCTGCACTGGCATTGATCATTCAAGATCGACTCTCGCTTGAGCCTAACCAAAAATCACGTCTCAGTGAAGCAGTCGAAGCTGCGCTGCGATTGGGCAAAGGCCAGATGACGGCGGTGATCGGTGATCACACCTTCTCCTTCAGCACTGACTGGCGCTGTGCCGACTGTGACCTGCAAATCCCCGCTCCCACGCCCGGTCTTTTTTCATTCAACAGCCCCATCGGTGCCTGCCCTACCTGCAAAGGTTTTGGTCGCACCCTCGGTTTGGACATGCGCAAGGCCATGCCCGATGAATCGCTGAGCATTCGTGAAGGGTTGGTGAAGGCCTTCACTGGCAGCACCTATCGCGAAAGTCAGGATGACCTGGAACGCACCGCCAAAAAGAAGGGAATCAACCTCGACACGCCCTTCTGCGATCTCACGCCCAAGGAGCAGGAATGGGTCCTTGAGGGCGAAGGCAAAGACCCCGAAGAAACCTGGCAGCACGGAGATTGGTATGGCGTGAAGGGGTTCTTCAAATGGCTGGAAAGCCGCGCTTACAAGATGCATGTCCGCATCTTCCTCAGTCGCTTCCGTGCCTACACCACTTGCGCTGACTGCGAGGGCGGGCGATTAAAAAAAGATGCGTATAACTTCCGCATCGCAGGCAAAACCATTGCGGATCTGTGGAACCTGCCGGTGACGGAACTGCTGCCCTTGATGCAGAGCTGGCCCGTCGTCAAAGATGACAATGCCACCGCCATGCTGAAGGACGAAATCTGTGGTCGTCTCAGTTATCTGGAACGCGCTGGACTGGGTTACATTCACCTGGATCGGCAAACGCGCACCTTGAGCGGTGGCGAGCTTCAGCGTGTCAACCTAACCACTTGTTTGGGTGCGTCTTTGGTCAACACCCTGTTTGTTTTGGATGAACCCAGCATCGGCCTGCATCCGCGTGACATTGGACGTTTGATCGGCGTCATGGAAGGCCTACGCGACAAGGGCAACACGTTGCTGGTCGTCGAACATGAAGAGTCGGTCATGCGTGCCGCGGATCATGTCATCGAGATCGGCCCAGGGCGCGGCGATAAAGGCGGCACACTCGTCTATGACGGACCTTTGGAAGGCCTGGAAAAAATGGTGGGCTCCCTGACGGCGGACTACCTCACGGGTCGTAAAAGCATTCCGATTCCCAGCACGCGACGCCCAACCCACAAGAGCCCGAAGATTCTCATCAAAGGAGCACGCCAGAACAATCTGAAGAACCTGGAGGTGGAAATTCCACTCGGTCTTTTTTGCTGCATCACGGGCGTTTCAGGCTCTGGCAAAAGCACGCTGGTTCACGAAGTTCTGTATCGCAATCTCCAGCGTCTTCGCGGTGAAGTCAGCGAAGATGAACCCGGCCGTGTCCGCTCCATCACCGGTCATGAAAAACTGAGCCAAGTGATCATGGTGGATCAATCCCCCTTGGCTCGCACCCCACGCAGCACACCGGCGGTTTATGTCGGTGCTTTCGATGCCATCCGCGCGTTATTTGCCGAAAGCGAAGACGCCAAGGCTCAGGGCATTACGCCGGGTTTCTTCTCGTTCAACTCAGGCGAGGGCCGCTGCGAACGCTGCATGGGCAATGGTTTTGAGAAGATCGAGATGCAGTTCCTCAGCGATCTTTATGTGACCTGTCCTGAATGCGAAGGGAAACGTTACCAACCTCATGCGCTGAAGATCCAACTGCATGAAAAGAACATCCACGATGTCTTGGGCATGACCGTGGAAGAAGCTTCCGATTGGTTTCTCCACATGGAAGCTCCCGCCACCGGTGCCACGGTGCGCGCCGATGCCTCCTTTGTGCGCAAGGCGCGACAAGTGGCCGAACAACTCGCGATCCTGGTCGAAGCAGGCCTGGGTTATTTGAAACTGGGCCAGCCCCTGAACACTCTATCGGGGGGTGAAGCCCAGCGTCTCAAGTTGGTCGGGCACTTGATCGAGAACGCCACGGAAAA
>JAIXVB010000414.1 GCA_027483245.1 Verrucomicrobiaceae bacterium
GCGCCCAGGGCTAGGGCAAGCGCGTTCAAGCCGTAGCTGAGCATGATCACGGCAGTGCAAAAGAAGAGGGTGCGCGGCCAGGGCAAGGAAAGGGAAAGACTGGAAATGACCACCAAGGCAGTGGTCAAGAGGGCCATGATGCCTGCGCTGAGGCGCAATTTGAGGCTAATGACCCGGGCCAGTGAAACGGGAGAGAGGCCGAGAATCCACAGCCTCTGCCCCTCGAGGCTGAACTGGGGGAAAATGAATCGGGTGGTCAGGGTGGACAGGGCGAGGCAGCAGACGAGCAGATTGAGGTGACTGATGACGATGACCCAAAACGGGCTCTGCAAGTCGTAACCGAGTCGGCGCAGGTTGGAGGTGTACATCAGCAGCAGACCGAAGATGAGCAGGCTCTGTCCCCACTGAGTTGGCTCACGGAGAAAGGTGCGGATGTCCTTCACCATGATGGCATAGGAAGCGCGATCCAGCCCCCACACACGCGGCCACCAGGAGCGCGAAAGGACTTTTTCGGGATGCCGAAACCAGGCCCGCTCAGCAGCTTGGGCGCGCTCATAGGGGGCTGCTGACATGACCCGATGCCAGGCGGGATAAAACATGGAGGCTCCCAAGCGGGAGGTGATGACCAGGGCAAAAAGGGCATTGGCCAGCAGGGTGAGATTAAAAAACGCGGCCTGAGAGTGCAAGCCACGACCAGAGGCAAACAACACCTCAGCGACCCATGAGCTGGGCAGCAGCGGATGCATGCAGATTTCCGTGTGTTTCAGGACCTCATGCAGATTGGTCACGAGATCACGTGCCTCCATGTCCTCGGGATTGCCGGAATTGAGAAATCGCTGCACGGCCATGACCACGATGCCGATGCCCAGGACTGCGATGGGTTTCCACCACCAGCGCCGTGCATGACGAACCAGGATGAGCAGCGCCCAGGAGGAGAGATTGGCCGAGATGGTGACCAGGCACAGCAGGGCTGGGGCACCCATCAGGTAAAAGCTGGGTCCAGCCTCATAAAGACGACCCAGAGCGACCAGAATGGGAGCGCTCAGCACTAGCAGGCCCCAGCTCGCGAGAGCCATGCCCTCCAGCGTTTTCCAGAGCACGAGGCTGCGGTAGGGGAGGGGCAGTGCGACCTGCCAGTCCATGTCCTTTCGGCGAAACATACCCATGCCGGTGATGGTGGCATTCGACAGCACGAGCATGACGAAGAAGAAAAAGAACAGCAGGTAAATCAGCCGTTCCATGAGCAGAGGGCCAAAGAGCGGCATCTTGCTGATGAACTCCAACCCGCGCGACACGAGCACGTAAGCAGCCACGCAATACAGCCCCAAAAAGCCGCCAATCGTGACGACCAGCAGTCGATTCCCTTCCAAACCATCCTGCACCCGATGCAGCAGCATCTGAGCATGAACACGGGCGAGCAGAAGCGTGGCAGCAGCAGAGTTCATGCAGTGAGGATTGACCTCAGAGTCTAAACAGGTGTCCGCTGGAAAACCAGAACGGACTTATTCCAACCGCACAAACCTTACTTTTTGGCCGCTGGGCGTGGTTGTTTCGGGTAACCGTCGAGGGGCACGATGGCGAGCCCTGATTCAGTGGGGAAGTCGGCAGGGACATCGCCGGTCACCTTGGTGTCACCTGTGGCGACCCATTCGGTGCCGCGCTGGAGGGTTTCAAAAAAGCCACGGCAGAGCATGGAATAGTCAGCATGGCCCAGGGTGGTGTGAAAAACGCGGCCTTTGCCATAGCTCAGGACCATGAGGTTCGGCTCTTGCTCGGCGGTGAGGTCAGACTTGGCACTGGCGAGAATCTCGATGTTTTCCGCCGGGCCACGCAGGCGGCTATAAAGCTCATCCTGCGTGTGCAGCCAGCGTTTCGGCAGGCCGCGGGTGATGGGGTGATCGCTGTTCTGAACCTCCACCACAAATTCATGCTGGGGGCCATGCGCACCGCCATTGCCGGGGCTGGTGTCGCGGAAAAGTTTGCCGTCCTTCACATAGAGCCAGGGGCCTGAGTCGGCATTGCGCCCACCCCAGCCACCGACACCGATCATCTGATTGTATTCTTTCCACTCGGGGAAGGAGTTGTTCGCGGCATGGACGGAGACAAAACCACCTCCCTGTTTCACATAGCTGTCGAAGGCTGCGCGCACGGGTTCTGGCCAGGGTTCACCGTTGTAATTGCTCACGACGGCCGCGTAGTCGCTGAACTTGGGACTCCAGCCAGACCAGGCCTCGGCGGGCGAGCCTTTGGGTGGGCTGGTGCTGATTTCCACGACAAAGGCACCGCTGCTCTCCAGCGCGTGTTTGAGCACAGGCGTGGTGATGTCCCACTTGTGGTTGTTTTGGCCGTCGATGATCAGCACTTTGAGCTTCGAGCCGGTGGACTCGATGGCAAAGGTGAGGGCAGCCGTGAGTGCGAGAAGCGGAAAGAGGAGTCGGTGCATGATGCGGGTTTAGGGAAAAACGAATCGCTCGGCAAGAGCGAAAGATTTCATCCTCAAACCACAATCGCCCAGACGACCTTCAAATAGCGACTCTCGGGGCAGTTCGACATGACAGGATGATCCAGGCCTGGACCGGTGCGGTCGAGGATCTGCAACTTCCGCCCGTGTCGATGAGCCACGCCAATGACCAGTTCTTCAAAATGATCCGTGCTGAGCAAACCGGAGCATGAACAACTGACAAACAGGCCACCGCGTTTCACCAGCTGAATGGCGAGACCATTGAGATCGCGATATTTAAAAATGCCCTCTTCCTGGCTGTCACGATGATGGATCAGCTTCGGTGGATCGAGCACGACCGTGTCCCAGAGTTCACCATTTTTGATCATCTGTCGGCTCCAGCCAAAGGCATCGCCGTGTGTCCAATTGACCCGAGTTTGATTCAAGTTGGCGTTTTGTTTGGCTTGAGCGATGGCCTTTTCATCGAGATCGACGCCTGTGACGTCTTCACATTTGGCCAGCACTTTGGCCGCCAGGGCGAAGCCGCCCGTGTAAGTGCAGAGGTCGAGCACACGTCCCCGCGCCAGTTGCCCGAGTTTCACACGATTGTCGCGCTGATCACAGAAGAATCCGGTCTTGTGGCC
>JAIXVB010000131.1 GCA_027483245.1 Verrucomicrobiaceae bacterium
AGTCCTTCCCGAGCAGCCACACGGTCAACATGTTCGCGCTGGCCACAGTCATCGCTCTCTTTCACCGACGCTGGGGCCTGATCCTCTACCTCGTCGCCGGCTTCGTGGCTTACTCACGCGTTTACGTCGGTGCCCATTGGCCCAGCGACATACCGCCTTCAATGGGTCTGGGGCTGCTGGTGGGGTGGGGCACGGTGCAAACGGTGCAGCGCATCGCTCAAAAAGTGGCGTCCCGCTGAAGCGCACCCCGGGGGTGATGCGGCATAATCTCGCTCCTCAGCGAACGTATGGAGCCCTGCCGCAAACGGCACAGACGGCCTATTCCTCACCAGAGACGTCCACACCTCAGAGCGTCCGTTTGGAAGTGAACTCCAGAGCACTCAGACTTCACAGGAAAGAAAAAACCCTGCCTTGCGGGGCAGGGTTTTGACAAATCGAGAAACCAGAGGGCTTCGATTAACGCTTGGAGAACTGGAAGCGTTTACGGGCACCTGGGCGACCTGGCTTCTTACGTTCTTTGGCGCGGGAATCGCGAGTGAGCAGGCCAGCCTTTTTCAGGGTGCCGCGCAGTTCAGGGTTCACCGTGATCAGCGCGCGGGAGATGCCCATCTTCACGGCACCGACTTGACCTGTGATGCCACCACCGGAAGCATTGACATTGAAGTCATATTGCTGGCGTGTGTTGGTCAGCGCCAGAGGCGTGAGGATTTGGTTTTGCAGAGCGACTGTCGGGAAATATTCCTCGAAGTCACGACCGTTAACCGTGATGGAACCGGAACCGGCCAGGATATGGACGCGGGCAATGGCTGTCTTGCGGCGGCCTGTGGCATTGGTGAGGGGCTTGCTCATGAGCTGGATCAAAAAAGAAACTGAATTAGGCGACCACGAAAGGCTTCGGATTCTGGGCAACGTGAGGATGCTCAGCACCAGCGTAAACCTTGAGCTTCGTGATGATGGCATCACCAAGACGGTTGTGAGGGACCATGCCCTTCACAGCGCGGGAAACAAGAAGTTCTGGGCGACGCTGGCGGACTTTTTCGACGGTCTCCACTTTCTGGTTACCGATGTAGCCACCGCGCTTGCTGGTATAAATCTTCTGCTGCTCTTTCTTGCCAGTCACGCGGACTTTGTCTGCATTGATGACGACGACGAAATCACCCGTGTCCACGTGGGGGGTGAAGGTAGGGCGGGTCTTACCGCGGATCAGGTTGGCGGCAGCCACGGCGACTTGGCCGAGGACTTGGTCCTTGGCATCAATGACCCACCACTGGCGGATCGTGTCTTCGGCTTTGGCAGAGAATGTCTTCATAAGGTTCTTGAAAGGGCAGACACACAAGAGGGCGTCCACGCTGAAATGAGGGCCGCGAGAGTAAAAGTGTTGAGCCAAGTGTCAAACGGAAACTGGGCGTTATTCACAAAGAATCTGAGCCAAGAAGCCCTGCCGGAGCCAGAATTTCGGCACGAGGCTCGGACCTGCGGGCTGACGGCCCTGAAAAAGTCACTTTGGACCTGCCATTTCGGGATTTTTGCACTCATGCCGCCAAAAGTCGTTGGATGTCTTCTTGCGTGAGCCGGAGCGTGTCTGGACGCCCACTCAGGAGCCCTTCGATCAGGCTGGCTTTCACTCGCTGCATCTCGACAATTCGCTCCTCAATCGTGCCTTGGCAGATGAGTTTGTGAATGAACACCGGTTTTGTCTGACCAATGCGATGAGCGCGATCACTGGCCTGGGCCTCTGCCGCAGGATTCCACCAGGGATCGTAATGAATCACGGTGTCTGCCATGGTGAGATTCAATCCAGAGCCGCCAGCTTTCAGACTGATAAGGAAAACCGGCACTTCTCCGCGCTGGAAACGCTGGATCGGGGTGTCGCGGTCCTTGGTCTCGCCGGTGAGTTTGACAAAATCAATGCGGGCCTTTTTTAACTCCTGCTCGATGAGGGCCAGCATCCCGGTGAACTGAGAAAAAATCAGCACCCGATGACCTTCATCGATCAACTCGGGCAGAAGATCCTCCATGAGGAAGGAGGTCTTGGCTGACTCTTGAATCTTTTGAGCCGCGTCGATTTTCAGAAGTTGGGGGTGACAGCAGACCTGACGAAGCTTTAACAGGGCATCCAAAACGATGATTTGACTGCGATCCAGTCCCTGCGCGCTGATCGCCTCTTTCACCCGCTGATCCACGGCCGCGCGAATGGTTTCATAAAGGTCGGTCTGGGCTTTGCCGAGCTCAATGGTGTGCAGAATCTCGGTTTTCGGCGGTAAATCTTTGGCCACCGCACTTTTGCTGCGACGCAGAAGCAGAGGCTGAAGGCGCGACGCAAGCTGCTGCTGGCGATCTCGATCCCCATCGCGTTCGATGGGATTGCGATAATAGGTGCGAAAGCTGTCCGCATCTCCCAGCAATCCAGGCATGAGGAACTGATACAGACTCCACAACTCTCCGAGGTGATTTTCAATCGGCGTGCCTGTCAGACAGAGGCGATGACGCGTCTTCAAAGTCGAGCAAACCTGCGCGGCCTTGCTCTTCGGGTTCTTGATGTATTGGGCTTCATCCAGGGCAACCACATGCCAATCGATGCGCTGGAGTTCATCCGCATCCCGCACCAGCAGAGGGTAGGAAGTGATCACCAAATCATGCCGAGGAATGCGCCAGAAATCACTGCGGCGTTCATCGCCATGGAGCAGGAGCACCCGCAACTCAGGCGTGAACTTCGCGGCCTCGCGCGCCCAGTTTCGCAGCACCGAAGTCGGCGCGAGAATCAAACACGGACGATCCATGCGACCTGCCTCTTTTTCGGTCAAAAGATGCGCCAACGTCTGGAGCGTCTTCCCAAGTCCCATGTCATCGGCCAGCACGCCATGCAGGCCGAACTCGCGCAGAAACTGCATCCAGGACAAACCTTCCTGCTGATACGGGCGCAATTGCGCACGCAAGCCCACCGGAGGCTGCACATAGGACATCTCCGTGAAGCCCTCCAAACGCAAGCGCAGGGCCGCGAGCTCCGCTGGCACGCGAATGGGCAGACCGTCCAAGGTGGCGAGCTGAGCCGCGCGCAGACGATCCAGATGCAGCTTGCCATCTTTCCGGGTGGGGCGAGTCGAGAGCAGTTCATCCAGAAAGCGCAAGAGCACGAGCAAACGACGCGCAGGCACGGCGAGCACGGGATTGTCAGGCCCCGGCAGTGCAATGAGATACTGCTGATCCAAATTTGCCTCCAGGGTCGCTGGAGTCAGTCCACGATCAATGCAGTCCACCAGGAGTGGCACCAGCGAGATGCGCTGCCCATGCAGGTCGATGCCGAGATCGAGTGAGAAACTCTCACGCGCCACGGCATCCATTTCCACATCGCTATACCAGGCTTCCGCAGACGCTTCATGAATGCTGAAACCAAAGTCATCGGCAACCTCGACCAGCCAACCCTCCGCCCGCAAATGCGGCACTTGATCTCGGAGAAACTGGGACCAAAAGACCGACTGCTCCTGCTCTGTCACACTCAGCAAAGGTGCGATCGACTCCGCCGCGCGTGCGTCTGGGATCGCCTGAACAAGAGGCAGCAGACGCGCCTGCATCAGATCCGTCAGCAGCAGGCGCTCCATGCGAGCATTGCGTGAGAGAACGAGCGTTTGTCCCGCTTCATCACGCCAACGCGCGCCCATCAGACGCCCCAGCATTTGGAAGCGCTGCGGACAGCCTTCATACGTCACGCGAGGTTCCGCCACGCCGATGCTCAAGACGGAACCCGAAAGCTGACTGCGTCCGAGTTTCATCTGCGGACGCTCGATGCTGATTCTACGCAAGATCAGCTGCGGCTGAGGCTGCTCATTGTCGATCTCAACTGCCTGATCTTCCCCCATTGCCGTGCCACTGGGTGCATCTGCCCCCACCGTGCCTAGCCCCGGGCGCGCGGAACGCTCAATCGACAGACGATGCACCTCCAGTTCACAAAGCAGCATCAAAGCCGCAGCGTGTTCACAGAGAGAACCTGCGTGGCAGGTGCACTCCGTCGTCAGGTGAAGATCGCCCGAGGCGGCTATTTTTAACCGCAGGCGAGGTTCTTCATGCGTGAGGTCACTGCGACCGACAGCGCCTGCGATTTCCAACTCTTCCGCGTTGATGACCGTGACGGTGTGGATCTTGGCATGCGACTTGGTCCACTTCTGGGCAGCTTCGATCTGTTGGCGTTTGAAAAGCCACATCCAAGCCTTGCGGCGGACTTGAGACCAGAGCTGAGGGAAAGGAAAGGAAACGGACACGCGGGGCGCTGTCTCGTAGCGTGGGCACCGTGGCGCGCAAGCGATGACTGCGCTCACGAGTCAATCAGCCCCACGAAGTTTGGATCATATCCGCTGGACTCAAAGCATACAGACTCCAAACAACGTCGATCACTGCTTTTCAGGCTTGTCCATGGTCATGTAGGTCGTGCCCTTTCGCTCACCATTCAGGGGATTGAATGACTGGACACGCATCTCACGCAGAGCTGTCGCCTTATCGATCTTCCACATCTTGGTGACTTCAAAGCGTTTCACCAATTTACCGAGCACGTTGTAGGCTTCCATTTTGGCCACTCCACCGCTATCTTTGTGAACCCAGAGATCGACTGTGTAATACGGCCCATTGCGATCCGGTGCCGTGACACGGACCAGCCAGCAGGAGATGCGCGCCGCCGTGATTTTAGCATCAGCATCCATCAGCTTGGCGGTCTTCCAATAGAGAAAGCGTTGGGAAAGATCTTCGTAATTGAAATCCATGCCCCGCACCGCATCCGCTGCGTTTTTGAGCGGCACCTGACTGCTGCCACCTGCCTTCACCTGCCAGAGGGTGGCTGGAGTCGTGGTCAGGTCGAGATGCACGATCTCGGGCGGTTGATTGGCGAAACGAAACCGCATCACTGATTTTGCCAGCGTCAGCTCCAGGGGTTCCACCTTGCCCGTCTCATCATCCCGAAGTTTCCCTGTCATCTTGTGATCTTGCAGGGCGTAGCTGCGCCGTACCAGCACCAGGATCTCTTCCGCCGTTGGGATGGGTTCATCCGCAGCCTGGCTAATTGAGGCAGCGGCGAGGGAGAGCAAAAAGAGGCGGCGTTTCATGGGCAGACTTCGACCACAGAGAAGAGAAAAGCATTCAATCGTCGATCACAAACAGGATCAACTCGGTTCTGAATTCAGGGTGTCGTCTGCGGATCCCTGCGGATGAGAATCGGCAGACTTTCACTCCAATCACGG
>JAIXVB010000529.1 GCA_027483245.1 Verrucomicrobiaceae bacterium
GAGCCGCAAGTGTTGAAGGCGGGCCCGGAGCGTGTGCAGGCCGTGCTCCTCGGGCAGGTGTGGCTGGCCTCGGCCCAATCCAACACGGAGTGGCAGATGCAGATGAAACCTGACTCGCAGGCCGACATCCCCAACACCACGCATCCGAATCTGCGCCTCATCGAGGTGCCCAAGACCACCGCGCTGACGCCGCAGGACGATGTGCCTACGAAATGGGCCCGCAGCTCACCCGAGAGCGCCGCTTCGTTTTCTGCCGTCGGTTATTACTTCGGCCTCAAGCTGCATGAAGAACTCAAAGTGCCCGTCGGCATCATCCAGAGTGCTTGGGGTGGCACACGCATCGAGCCGTGGACGAGCCTCGAAGGTTTTGACGCTGTGCCCGAGCTAAAGGACTTCGTCGCCGATGTGCGCTCGAAGCTGCCCGGCAGCGACGCGTATCGCACTGCGCAGGAAAAACACCTCGTCGCTGTCGAGACCTGGCAGCAGGTCGTGAAGGTCGCACTGGAGACCCAACAGCCTGTGCCCGCCATGCCCAGCCAACCCGCCACACTCAGCGCTGAGGCAGGCACGCCCACCGTCCTCTACAACGCCATGATCCATCCGCTCGTGCCATTCGCCCTTCGTGGTGCCATTTGGTATCAGGGTGAGTCGAATCACAACGAGGGCTTCCTTTACACCGACAAGAAAAAGGCGCTGCTTGCCTCCTGGCGCAGCGTCTTCCAGCAGCCGGACCTGCCGTTCTACTTTGTCCAGATCGCCCCATGGCAATACGGCGCCGAGGAGCCGGAGATCCTCGCGCAATTCTGGCAAGCACAGCGGAAATGCCTCGACATCCCGCACACTGGCATGGCCGTCATCAGCGACATCGGTGAGGTGTCAGACATCCATCCCGCGAAGAAAAAAGAAGTTGCCCGTCGCCTCTCGCTGTGGGCTTTATCAAAAACCTACGGCCGCACCGAGATCGACCCGAATGGGCCGCTCTATGCCAGCCATGCTGTCGAAGGCCCCGCCATTCGCGTGAAGTTCGACCACGCCGCCAGCGGCCTCGCCTCACGCGATGGCAAACCGCTCACGCATTTTGAGATCGCCGGTCGCGATGGCCTTTTTCATCCCGCCGAGGCCCTCATTGATGGCGAGAGTGTTGTTTTAACCTCGGTTCAGGTCCCGCAGCCGCGTCGTGCTCGGTTCGCCTGGAGTAAGCTCGCCATCGCCAACCTCATGGATCAAGACGGTCTGCCCGCCACCGCCTTCCACACGCACTGGCCCGTCGATCCTGACCTTGGCGGCAACTTAGCCAAAGGTTGCACCTGGACCAGCAGCGACAAAAACACCTATGGCTGGGACACTGGCCTCACCGACGGCTCCTGGGCCTCCTTCCCGCCGAATTGCTATGCGACCAGCAACACCGAGCAATTTCCGAAACACGTCACCATCGACCTCAAACAGCCGCGCACGCTGAATCTCATTCTGGTCGGCGTTCCCGAGATCGGCTCCACAAAAACCGTCGCCGTTTCGGTGAGCACCGATGGCAAAACCTTCCGCGAAGTCGGCCAACACGTCTTCCCGCTCGCCAAAGCCACCCGCGCCTCCATTTCATTCCCCGACACCGAAGCCCAATACCTCCGCCTCACCTACCTCGACCACCACACCCAGCTCGCAGGCGATTTTCCGAACACCTTCGCCTTCACCAGCGAGGTGGAGGCATATCGGGTGAAGTGAAGGGTTGTAGCTCCTATGTGGGACTCAAAATGACCCACAATCTTTTTAATTTACCTTCAGACGTATGGGTCTGCAGGGGTAAACACAGAAGATCACTTTGGAATTCTCAAAGGAGCGCCAGGGAATCGTTTGAGTCGTTGACATAAATTTGTCGAGTCGCGAAGCGAACTGAAATCGAGGTGCGACGTATGTTTTAGCTAAACTATCGCAACAAACCGTGCTTCTTCAGCCAACTGTCAGATTGACCTTGGAGATAGTTCGAGCATTTTTGTGCAGCATCTGATACAGTCGACTTTTGCTTGTCTCCGGCTTCTCAAACCTTTCTCCCCGCCCTTCATGAACTCATCCGACACTTCAGCGACCTTCGTTTACGAACAAGCGGAGCAGATGCGTCTCGCCCGAAAGACTTGGACGTTGAGAGATCCAGCGAAGGCGGAGAAGCAAGCAGTGACAAACCGTGCGAGTCGTCTCAAGTCCGAGAGCGTGACGCCGGAATTGACAGTGTACCGAGTTTTAAAGCACTGATCCAATGGGCCCAAAGAAGCGGTTGTTTGTTTCAAGTCTCTCGACTGGGAGTCGAATTTGACCGGGCTGGGGAACATGTCATTTACTATTCCAAGGAAGCTGTAGAGCGTGTGTTCAAAGTGACCCACCCGGGTCAGGCTGGATTGGTATTGAGAGCAGTGCCCGGGGCTGAAGGCTTCAACGTCACCCAATCTGCAGCAGTGCCGCTGGAATATTTCGAACGAATGATTATTACCAACGAAGTCTGGGGTGACGATGTCATTTTTGAAGGTCTCATTGAAGGTGACCTTCCCTCGCTAGTCATCTCTCAGCCTTTGCTTGAGGGCCCTCATCCCGAACCGCTCCAGATCAATTCATTTCTAAGCGGTCAGGGCTTTGATCGCAAAGACACCCTGATGTGGTATCGACCAACAGATGGATTGGCGGTAAGCGACACAAAACCCTCCAACTTCATTCGGACTCCAGCAGGGGACATCTTGCCTATTGATCTACCTGTGCGTTTTGCCTCTCTGCAAATGACATAGGCATGGGGAGAGCCCCCGCCACCATTTTCAACCTTGCTGCATCAATTGCGACAACCCCTGAAAGCGAGCCGCACCGTTAAATGATGACGAACAAAATACCCACCAACTTGCGCATCGTAGAGAGGCGTGGCGGGTTTGTTGGTGTATTTTGAAGCTCTGAGTGGCCTGAAGACCAAGGCTGGAAAGCCAAGGCTACGCGGCAGCGTTCAGCAGTTCCGCCACCCACCTCGGCACCTCGATGATGAAGGGTCCGTGGCCTGGTGCGGTGAAGTAGCGATTGGGGAACGTTCCCCGGCGATGAGGGATCGTTCCCCGGCGAAAAGGGGACGTTCCCTGGCAATGAGAGGACATTCTCTGGCGATGAGGGGACATTCCCTGGCGATGAGGGATCGTTCCCTGGCGAAAAGGGATCGTTCCCTGGCGAAAAGGGGGCTTTCCCTGGCGATGAGGGATCGTTCCCTGGCGAAAAGGGGGTGTTCTCCGGCGAAAAGGGAACGTTCCCCAGCAGTTGGGGGACGATGCAGAAGGATCGGGGAAGCTCCTGAAATGTCTGAGCGGAGCGTTCCGCGGCACCTGTGAGGACGACGAGGTTGAGATGAGTCAGCCCCGCGATGGATCAGGGTTTCGGCAGATAATACTGGGTGGTGACCTGCAAGGTTCCAGGGGCACCCTCTTCAGGGGCGATCACGATGCTGATGTGATCCTGGCCCTCACCTTTCTTGGCGTTGATGGCGGCGGATTCGTTGTTGCCATTGATCAGGCTGGTCACTTCATACCCACTGGCTTTGAGCTTGGCTTCGTAGTGATCTTTGATGGCGACGAGATCACCGCTCACCGTTCCGGTGGCCATGCCGTTGACGCCGTTGGGCTGCTCCATGCGGTAGCCTGCGTCTTCTTTCAGTTGCAGGCCAGGATACACAGGAACTTGAGCGGGCAGGCTGGAGGCAGCAGCAGCACCGGCTTTGAGGGTGGTCTGGCCTTCTGGAGTCTTGAGCACCATGCCTTCGGTCTGGGCTTTGGAGGCATCGACTGTGTATTCGCCCTTGTCGTTTTTGAGGCTGAATTTGCCTTTTTCCAGATCATCAAACGAGAGGGTGGTGACCTCACCAGTGGACTTGGTTTTGAAGGTGATCTCGCGTTTGGCTTCATCCTTTTTCAGGACTTCGATGTCAGGGCTCATTTCCAGGGCCCAAACGGCGGCCTTGGCGGGATCGGCGGCGAATTCTTTGATCTTCGGGAAGAGTTTGGCGATGACAAATCCACCGCCCAGGAAAGCGATGACGAGGATGCCGAGGCAGCCGATGCCAGCGATGGCGAGACCGGACATGCCTTTTTTCTGGGAGGAGGGAGGTGTGCTCATAGGTTGGGTGGAAACAGAGCTCCTTTCGACTCAGAGGAAAAGGAGAGAGTTCAATCAAGGGCTGGACGGGTGTGCAAAGATTCATTCACACAGCCTCACGCGTTGACAGAGACTGGGGCCACCGGACACTAGAAGTGTGAGAGGGTGTTTCATGAGTCCTGCCAAGCGTCGCCACGGCCTAGCCGTGCTCTGGATGGTCTCTGTGACCTGCGTCCAGGCCCAAATCACCACGCGTGACGATGCGGTGGGCAAGCTCCTGAACCGTTGGTATGACGATGCCACGGCGGCAGGCCTGACCGCGATCACCTATGAAAACCGCGACGGGCAGCACTCGCCTCTGAACACGGCGCAGTATCCGCAACTTCAGATTTTCCGGCCTGACAGTCAGAGTGGGCCCCCGACAGGACCGGCTCTGGGCCTGCGCTTGCGGCCGATGATCGGCAACTGCTCCATGGCCGCTCCTGCGGACAAAGGGGGCAGCCTGCCGCGCCTGTATCACATGGATCCCAAAGGCCAGCAGTTCCTGATGATGCAGTATCTGGCCAACAATCTGATCCTTTATCCCGAGCATCAGGATCACGACATCGGTGCGAATGGCGTCGGTGGATTTGGGGATCTTTATCTCACGAACAATGCCTGCCTGCTGATCAGTCAGGGGTCATCGGGCACCGATCAGCCGTTTCTTCAGGCCCTGGTCAGCACGATCGCCGCTTTGCCGGTGGAGACGCAGAAACTGTTGATCGAGAAACGCGTGCTCATGCCGACGTTGCAGTCGATTTTTCGGCGCTCCAATCGGATGGTCAAAGAGGAGCGGGATTACTTCGGAGGTCGGGCGCATCCGGTGGTGTTTGATGCGGCTCAATTGGATGAAGAAAAGATGGTTCAACTGGCGCATGAGATGAAGCCACCGCTCATCCCACCGCTGGTGCAGATCCAGGTGGAGCAGGAGACGGAGTGGGTCACGGGGAGGGATTACTTTGAGGCGGAAAAGGTCGTGCCTTACAAGCTCGGGGATACTCCTGTCTCCATCACCCGTGTGATGCGCGGGAATGGACCTGAAATGGGCATGGTCGTTACGGCGCAAAAGACTGCAGATCTGATGGGTCGCCCGGTGCAGATTCGCTGGCAGTTGCTGCAAGGCGATCCGCGCACGGTGCGGGTGGAAAGTTCGGGCGCGGGGCCGCATGCGCGATTGCGCGTGCGCTGGCAACCGCCAGTGATCACCCCGACGGGCATTCGCAGTCATCGGGTGGACATTGGCGTCTTTGCCACCAATGGCTTGAGTGTCAGCGCGCCTGCTTTTCTCAGCTTTTACATGCTGCCGAACGAAATGCATTTCTACGATGCGCAGGGGCGTGTCAGTGAGGTCTATTATCAGGCGCACAATCCCGATCTCGGACTGCCTTCAACCGCGCGGGATGTGCGCTGGCTGCGCGGCATGTTGGACCTCTCCATCCATGGTGATGGCCTGCGCAGTCGTCTGATGGCGAAGCTGCTGCGCGAGGATGAGCGCCAGCTTTTGCAAAAGACCTGGGTGTCTCTGAACCCACGCCTGCAGGCCATTGAAAAACTGGAAGCAGACCCGCAGAAAAAAGACAGCGCCGCGCGTCTGAGGTCGGGACTGGAAGAGGACATCGAAAAAGCTCTCTCGCAGCCCATGCCTGGTGAGCCTCAGCGGACTGTGCGTGCGGGCATGGAGGCGGCGTTGGTGGCCGTGGCGGGATTCACGGACCTTTATCCCAGCTTTCAAAAGGAGCTGCTCACCCTGGCGGCGCAATCTTCGAAGGGCGGTGCTGGCGATGCCATCCGTCGCGACATCCAGCGTCTGGTGGACCTGGGTGTGGTCATTGAAGAGGCCTCGGGCGGTGTTGCTCTTGCGAACGCTCCCGAGCGAGTGACCGAGGCGGATCGTTATTACCTGAGCGGCTTGAATTTGCTCCTGCTCAGTGAGGTGCTGTTTCCTGACTTTTTACAACGCTCTCTGGACTCTGCTTGGGTGGACCCACGCCTCACCACGCCGAAACCCTGGCGGGACGTGCATCGTTACGATGAAGAGGGAAAACGCCTCGGTTGGATTCGTCATCAGGCCGGTCGCACGGCTTGGTTTGACACGCAGGGGCGACTTCTGCCGGAGGGCCCGAAACAACCGGAGAAAGCGCAGTCAGTGGTCTATGAAAAGAATGCCAATGGGCTGCTGGAGTGGCGGACAAAGTGACGTATAAGAGGCCCATGCGTCGCCTCGTCACCGCCTTCCTATTTTTAGCCAGCAGCCTGTTCGCCAAAGAGCTGCAAACCGATGTCTGCATCTATGGGGCGACTCCAGGGGGCATTGCCGCCGCTGTGGCCGCTGCGAAGTCAGGAGCCGAGGTGATTTTGATCGAGCCGACCTCACGCATCGGGGGGCTCGTCACCAGTGGTCTTTCGCACACGGACTTTCATTCGTTCGAGTCTCTGAGTGGTTCTTTTCTCGATTTCAGTCAGCGGGTCAAAGCGCATTACGTGAAGACTTACGGCGCGGATTCGGAACAGGTGAAAGCTTGTTTTGAAGGCACCTTTGGCGAACCAAAGGTCAACCTTCTGGTCTTTGAGCAAATGCTGAAGGAACAACCGCGAGTGCAGTTGGAAAAGGGTTGGAACCGCATCAGTCAAGTCAGCTTCGAAATCGGGAAAATCCCAAGCCAGGTCGCCTCGGTCACTTGGAACAACCGCGCGGGCGAGTCACTCACCGTCAAGGCCAAGGTCTTTGTCGATGGCACTTATGAAGGCGATCTCATGCCGATGAGTGGCGTGCGTTATCATGTGGGTCGCGAGGGGCGTGATCAGTATGGTGAATCGCTGGCCCCAGAGAAGGGCGACACGCAGCTCCAGGCATATAACTTCCGTTTTTGTGCCACAGACGATCCGAAAAATCGCGTGCCGATTGAAGCACCGCCAGGTTACAAACGCGAAGATTTCACGGATGTCCTGCCCTTCCTAACCATCGATAAAATCGAGCGTGTTTTTGGTTATCCCTCCAAGTGCATCGTGAAGGCCCAGACGCCTGCCTTGCCAAACCAGAAGTATGATCTCAATGACGTGTCTCGTGGGCTGGTGCGCCTGTCCATGCCAGGGCACAACCTGGGTTGGCCTGAGGGAGATTTGGCGACTCGACAGGCCATCTTTGACGAGCATCTGCGCTACAATGTGGGCCTGCTTTTTTTCCTGCAAAATGACGCCGAGGTGCCCCATGAATATCGCCTGCCTGCTCGCCAGTGGGGCTGGTGCAAAGATGAGTTCACCGAGACAAAGCACCTGCCACCTCAGCTCTACGTGCGTGAAGCGCGGCGCATGATCGGCCAGCATGTCTATGTGCAGGCTGACAGTGAACATGCGGTGGGCGATGCGCGTGCGAAGCTCTTCAAGGACTCGATTGCCATGGGTGACTACGGCAACAACTGCCACGGTACTTCCCATGAAGGACCGCTCATTGGCGGTAAGCACGGTGGGGAACTCTACAATCCGGTGCCGCCTTACCAGATTCCTTATGGTGTTTTGGTGTCGAAGGAATCCAGCAATCTGCTGGTGCCCGTGGCTGTTTCATCCTCACACGTGGGTTTCTGCGCGCTGCGTCTGGAACCCATCTGGATGTCTCTCGGTCAAGCGGCGGGACATGCGGCGGCGATGGCTGCGCAGTCAGGTCAAAGTGTCCAGGAGATCGATGTGCCGACGCTGCAAAAAACCCTGCGAGCCGATCGATCCGCCACGATCTATGTGGCGGATGTCTTGCCTGGCCATCCCCAGTTCGAGGCCGTGCAATGGTGGGGCACCGCGGGGGGACTGCATGGCTTGAACCCCATGCCCGAGAAACCGGGGCAGCGCGGAGAAAATCTCCACGGGCAGTATTTCAAGGCCAATCCTGGCCACGAAGCGACCTTGACCCAGCCATTGGAGGCTGAAACGCGCGCTCGTTGGGTGGAGTTGGCCACAACTCTGGGGATCGAAGCCAAAGCGCTGGCGAAGGCCAAGACGCGCGGAGAGTTCATTCAGGCGGCGTTTGCCAGCCAGAAGTGAACCCTCCAGAGCGGTGAGATCGTCCTGGTTTAGGACAGGAAGGAGTTGGGCGCATCGACGAAGAACTCTTTCAGATCTTCATCCGGCACGGCACCATTGCGAATGCCTTCCAAGCGCTTGCGGCTGCCGCGCTCACTGGCTGGGCGGTTGGCGGTGCGTTGCACCAGATCATTGATCAAAGGGGCGGCGACGACCGCGCTGGCGGCCAGCAGGGTGAGGGAGATCACATTGGAGGAACTCCGGCTCATGCCGCGGCCAAAGAGGATGCCAAGAGCGCAACCTGCTGCGGCAGGAGCGATCATGCTGGCGTAAGTTTCGTAGCGGCTCTCAACAGTGGACTCGGGTGGCATAACGCCAAAACATAGCATCAAGGAAGATTCTCCAAAGTGGAATTTGCTCGCTGCTGTGAATGCTTCATGGTCAGACCTTATGAGTCGCCCAGGCACCCCCCCAAGATACGCCCTCATCCTCGCGGGAGGCAGCGGTCAACGATTTTGGCCCATCAGTCGTGATGCCCTTCCGAAACAACTGCTGAAGCTTTTTGGAGACAAAACCCTGCTCGAGATGACCGTGGATCGGCTCGACGGACTTGTGCCAAAAGAAAACATCCTCGTGCTCACCAATCACCAGCAAGAGGCCGCGGTGCGTGCTCTTTTGCCGGGTCTGCCGAAGGAAAACATCATCGCGGAGCCCGAAAAACGAGACACGGCACCAGCCATCGCCCTCGGGGTGGGTTGGATTGTCGCTCGGGATCCCATGGCGACCATGATGGTGCTGCCGGCGGATCATTTGATTCAAGATCAAGCCGCCTTTCACAACGTCCTGACCAATGCCATGAAAGCCGCCGAAACGGGCTCCAGCCTGGTCACCGTCGGCATCAAACCCACTTGGGCCTGCCCTAGCTACGGTTATGTGGAGCGGGGTCGGCGCAGCGCACTGCCAGGGATGGATCTGCCGGTGTATGAAGTGGCGCGTTTTCGCGAAAAGCCCAATCCGGATCTGGCGGAGCACTTCCTCAGTCAGGGCACCTTCACCTGGAATGCAGGCATGTTCATCTGGACCATTCCGGCCATCTTCAGCGAGCTCAGCCGTCACTGTCCAGCCCTGGCCGATTTTGTCTCGGAACTGCGGAATTCGAAAGACTTTGGAGCCACCGTCACGCGTCAGTTTGGTAAACTGCCCAAGCTATCGATCGACTACGCTCTCATGGAGCGTGCCTCGCGGGTGCTGAACATTGAGGCCACCTTTGATTGGGATGACGTCGGCAACTGGACCTCTGTAGGCCGTTACCTGGATCAGGATGGCGATGGCAATCAACACAACTGCGCGCTCTCCCAGCTGAACTCGGCGAACAACCTCGTGTTTTCCCAAACCGGCCAACATGTGGCCCTCTTGGGAGTGCAGGACCTGATCGTGGTGTCCTCCAAAGATGCCCTGCTGATCACCAGCCGTGCGCACGCCGAGAATATCAAAAAGCTGGCCGATCAGTTGCCGAAAGAGCTCAAATAACCAAACAGCCACGGTCCGCAAGGATCGTGGCTGTTTTTTGGGCGACTGACGTGAAGGGGTCTTACTGGTAGGAAGACTCCACGCGCTGGGCCACGTCGCGGTAGCCGTAGTCGTTGTTGTAGATCTCTTTCAGAGCTTCCAGGTACTGATCGCGGCGGCCCATTTTGTCGTTCACGAGAGCCAGTTCATAGAGGATCTCCTTCTTCGTGTTGTCCATGATGGCGAGTTCTTTCGAGGCCTCTGAAAGGGCATTCTCAGCCAAGTCATTCATGTTTTTCCGCTCAAAGCAGCGTCCTAGGAGCAGCATCGCCTTGGTGCGGATGTTCGGGTTGCCCTTGGCCTGTTGCAGCTCAGGGATGGCCTCGGTGAACATGGACGCATTGAAGAAGGCTTGGCCGAGGTCGTAACGCAGGGCTTTGTCCGTGGGGTTGCGGTCCACACGGGCTTTGGCCTCGGAGATGACGGCGGAGGCGCGCTGACGGCGGATTTCGGCGAGTTGGGCGCGTTTTTCTTCCAGATCGGGGGCACCGGGGTTGGACTCGATGTCCACTTCCATCTGCTGGATCTGAGCGTCCTGGAACTTGTCACGAATCAGCTCCGTGCGGCGCACCAGGGCCACATCGCCAGGGTTCAGCGACACGGCATACTCATAGAAGGCCAGGGCATTCTCGGTTTGCTCCAGTTCATCGTAGAGCTGGGCCATGGCCTTAACGGCTTGGAGATTGGTCTGGTCCTTGTTGTATTCGTTGATGAAGTGCGCGAGGAGCTGCTCGGTCTGCTCATGGGTGCGGCCCTGTTTGCTGAGCATTTCGATGAGGTTGGCTTCATCGGAATTCTTTTTGACCTTGTTGAAGTCGCCATCATTGCCCCAGCCCTGACGCAGGATGGAAGAGCGGGCGGCTGCGTCTTTTTCTCCCTTCAGGGAGGTCATGTCCTTGGGATCTGCCTTCAAAATGGCACGGTAGATTTCCCCGGCCTTTTCAGGCTGATCGTGCGCCATGTAGTGCTCGGCCAGCGTGTGCATGTTCTTGGTGTTGTCCGGCTGGCCCATGCGGATGGTCTCCAGGGCAAAGGCGGACAAGTCTGGGAACTGCACCCGCATGCCCAGATCATAGAGCTGCTGGTTGGCAGAGGCGTTGAAGGGGTCTTTTTGAAAGACGTTTTCTTCCAGGTCCGCGATGATTTCCCACGGGTCTTTTTTGGAGCTGCCTTTGAAAAGGCCGCCGCCAAAGCTGAATTTCCGGCCACTTCCGGCGAGGTGTCCCTCAGCACTGCGCAGCACTTTGCGTCCATCCAGGAATCCAGGGACTTCTTTGACGATCGGCAAGATCAGGCTGACGGCGTATTCCCAGTTCTTCTGCTCCACGGCCAAAATGCCTTTTTTCCACAGATTCAGGTGCTTGGGTTCGAGTTCGGTCTCGGTGACGATCATGGTCCAGGTAACGTTGTCGGGGTTGTTTGAAGAAGGGTTTAGAAGGAGCCGGGCTTCACTTGGTCTCCTGGGTGTTTTTGCCAGTCACGAGCGCGGTCAGTGATTGCCACTCCACACGCACACCTTGGCTAAAGCCCTTCATGCTGAATCCGTGCTCAAAGAGCACCATCCAACAAAAAGTCGCAGCCAAGAAAGCCAGCAGCCAGAGGATTTTAGAAAACAAGCGCATGTCCCGGGGAATTTATGAGACTACAGATAAACTGCCGATCCCGTCCAGCACGGAGTTTTTCTTCTGCGCACGTTTTAAATGGCGGCTCAGCGGCAGAGAACGATCGCTATCGCCTCCAGCCGACTCATGGCGATGACCTCCAGCGCGGTTCACCAGCCTTTGAAAGGTCAAAAACAGCCCATGAGTGCGCGGTTTGGGTCAAGACCTGAGATTCACATCAAAACACGCCAAGAAAGGTCTGGGCTTGGCGTTCTGCTCGCCGATCTCAGCACCTGTCATGAGCGGCACGCTTTCTTCCTCGAGCACGAATCGTTTGGTCAAATTCTGGCGCCGAGTTGGCGGCGGCTCACTGGCCCTGAGCCTCATCATCCACGTGAGCCTTCTCCTCGGGGCGGGTTTGTTTGTCATCGTCACCCAGATCCCAGAGCCGCAGGTGGACTTTCTCCCCGGCGGTGGCAGCGCTCAAGGGGCCGAGGCCTCCAGCCAGCTCTCGCATCAGGTGCAGCAAAAGAAACGCAGCAAGCTCACTAAGACCCTGCCATTGCAAAAGATCGTCTCCACAGGCCTCAGCGACATCACTTTGCCTGAGGCCCCGCTGGATGCCCTGGCTCTGCCGGACATGTCCAGCCTGATGGGCGGTGGCAGCATTGGCAGAAGCGGTTTTGGCAAGGCGGGTGCTGGGGGTGGTTTTGGCGATGGGTTCGGCACCGGCGGCATGAGCGGCATCACCTTTCAGCCTCTCACCATGTTTGGCAAAGAGCTCAAGGACACCCGCAAGATCGCCGTGGTCATGGATGTCTCCCGGTCCATGACGCGTTATCTGCCCATCGTTGCTAAGGAGCTGGATAAAGTCGCCCGAGGCAGCCCGCTCATTCTGTATTTTGGCTGCGGGCTGAAGACCCCACCGCGCAGTCTGGAGGACAAGGTGCGCAAGGTGAGCGACGCCCAGTTCAACAAATTTTGGCAATACTGGGAAGGCAAAGGCGACATGCAGATGCTGCGCAAAGACTACACCAAACTCAAATACGATCCCGCTCAGCCCATGCCCCTGGAGGCCATCTACCAGCAGATGGCGAAACGCCCGAACACCTATTTCATCGACTTCAATGGCATCGCTTACACCTCATCGGCCCTGATGTGCCGTGAGGTCATGGAGGCGGATACCCTGTATTGGTTTGCCGATTTCCAAGACGCCGTGGACGAGGAGCATGTGGAGGACGTCATGAAGAAACTCCGTTATCGAAAACAAAAGCTCTACATCCATGCCTCCACGCGTGGGGTATCCTTTGAAAAAGTTCGCGATCTTCTGGTCACGCCGCTGGGGGGCGAGGTCATCGAGACCAAAGCGGATTGATCCAGCTCCACGCCTTGGTCAGAACGTTTCGCGCCCAGAGGCCTCCTGCCTTGTCATTTGAGGAATCGGGGTAGCTTCTCCCCCATGGACAACCCACGATTTGCCGTCGCCCAGCTCGATGAGATTCCCCCGACACCCTGCCCCTGCGGTCAGGCACGGCGGGCCTTTAAAGAACCCTGGAACACCCTGGCCACGGTCCACTTGACGGACATCTCCGCAGACAGCCGCGCGCATTATCACCAGAAGATGACGGAGATCTACATCGTGCTGGAGGGGGAGGGCTATCTGGAAGCGGACGGTCAGCGCATCCCGCTGAAGCCGATGACCTCCGTGATGATTCGCCCGGGCTGTGTCCATCGCGCGGTGGGAAACCTGCGGATCATCAATGTCCCCATGCCGCCCTTTGATCCTGAGGATGAGTTTGAAGTGGACGCTTAAACGGCAGTCCATCACGCCTCGGCACCGTGAGGTCACATCACGGCTTTTTGCCTGTAGCAGTCAACTCGTGCTGGGCATGAGGCCTGCTCAGGTCTTACACTGATTTTATGATTCAAGTTTTTGTCGATCCAGATCTGACACGGGTGAGCTATGCGCAGAACTTACTGACGGCTGAGGGCATCCCTTGTTTCATTCACAATGAGCACACACGCACGCTCGGGCCGAGTGTGGCGGGTTTCAGCTACACTCAGATGCTCGATCCAGCGCTGTGCATCCTGGATGGCGCGCATCAGGGACAGGCGGCGGAGATCATTCGCACGCATTTTCAGAACACCACAGTCGAAGGGCCGGAGTGGACCTGCTCTGCCTGCAATGAAACGAATCCGGGCTCGTTTGATTTGTGCTGGAGCTGCGGCGTTGCGCGTATGCCCTGATCTTGTTCTTCATGAAACCTCGCCTTCTTCCTCATCTTGCGGCGTTGATGACGCTGCTCACCGCTCTGGCAGCGCATGCCCAGGAGAAAAAAAGCGCGGATGTCCCGGAAGGGTTCCAGGAACTGAAGATTGGCGACCAGGCACCAGACTTTTCGCTGATCGGCACCGATGAAGAAACCCACACGCTCAAGGACTATGCGGAGGCGGACTGGCTGCTGGTGGCCTTTCTCAGCAATCACTGCCCCACTTCCCAAGCCATCGAAGGCCGACTGAAAGACTTGGCGCGTGAGTTCAAACCCAAAGGTCTGCGCGTGGTGGCGATCAATCCGAACGACCCCGCTGCCCTGCGCCCGGATGAACTGGGCTACTCTCTCTACAACGACAGTTTCCCAGAGATGAAACGTCACGCGAAAGAACAAGATTTTACTTTTCCTTACCTCTTTGATGGCGAGACGCAGAAAACCGCCTTGGCCTATGGCTGTCTGGCCACGCCTCAGGTGTTCCTTTTTGATTCGGAACGGCGTCTTCGCTATCAAGGGCGTTTTGATGACTCTCGTTACAAGGATCCCGCCACGGTGACTTCTGCGGATGCTCGCAACGCGCTGGTGGCTCTTTTAGAAGGCAAGGAAGTGCCGGTGCCGGTGACCAAAGCGCATGGCTGCGCCACCAAATGGATCGCCCATCGTGATCGGGTGGCAGCGGATCAGGAAAAGTGGAAAAAGGGTGAGGTTCATGTCGAATTGATCGACGCCAAGGGCATCGCAGTGCTACGTCAAAACACCTCGAAAAAAGTGCGCCTGTTCAATGTCTGGGCCACTTGGTGTGGGCCGTGTGTGAAAGAGTTTCCTGAACTCGTGGCCACCTCGCGCAAGTTTGGTCTGCGCGATTTTGAGTTCATCAGCATCAGCCTGGATGACCCTGAAACCCTGCCTGAGGTGAAGGCTTTCTTGGAGAAACA